>NZ_DJTF01000164.1:0-66276 GCF_002438125.1 Pseudomonas sp. UBA6315 | reverse complement strand
GGCCCCTACTCCCGCGCCATGATCCGCATCTGCAAGGAAGAGAGCTTCCACCAGCGCCAGGGCTACGAGCTGCTGCTGACCATGATGCGCGAGGGCACCCAGGCGCAGAAGGACATGGTCCAGGACGCCATCGACCGCCTCTGGTGGCCGGCGCTGATGATGTTCGGCCCAAGCGATGAGCATTCGCCCAACAGCGCCCAGTCCATGGCTTGGAAGATCAAGCGCCAGACCAACGACGAACTGCGCCAGCGCTTCATCGACCAGACCGTGCCGCAACTCGAACTGCTCGGCTGCACCGCCCCCGATCCCCACCTGAAATGGAACGAAGCCCGCGGCCACTACGACTTCGGCGACATCCAGTGGGATGAGTTCTACGAAGTGATCAAGGGCAATGGCCCGTGCAACCAGGAACGCGTCGCCACCCGCCGCAAGGCCATCGAGGATGGCGCCTGGGTGCGTGAAGCGGCCGTGGCCTACGCACGCAAGCAACAGAACAAGAACGCCGCCTGAGCGGCGATTGATGCGGAGATTGAAGATGTCTGTCTGGACCCTCTACGAAGTGTTCGTGCGCAGCAAGCACGGCCTGAACCACAAGCATGTCGGCAGCGTGCATGCCGCCGACGCCGCCATGGCCATCGAGAACGCCCGCGAGCTGTACACCCGGCGCAGCGAAGGCGTGAGCCTGTGGGTGGTGCCCTCGGCACTGATCACCGCCTCCTCGCCTGACGAGAAAGACCCGCTGTTCGCCCCTTCGGACGACAAGGTCTACCGCCACGCCAGCTTCTACGAACTGCCCGACGAAGTCGGGCACATGTGAGGTTGGCCATGCACAAGCAAGCTCTCATCCCCTACCTGCTGCTGCTCGGCGACAGCGCCCTGATCCAGGGCCAGCGCCTGTGCGAGTGGTGCGGCCACGCACCGGCCCTGGAAGAAGAACTGGCGCTGATGAACGTCGGCCTGGACCTGGTCGGCCAGGCCCGCAACTGGCTGGACTACGCCGCCGAACTGCTCGACGACGGCCGCGACGCCGACGCCCTGGCGTTTCGCCGTGACGAGCGGGCGTTTCGCAACCTGTTGCTGGTCGAGCAGCCCAACGGCGATTTCGCCGTGACCATGGCCAAGCAGTTCTTCTACGACGCCTGGCACCATGCCGTGCTGCAGCGCCTGGCCGACTCCAGCGATGAACGCATCGCCGGCATCGCCGCCAAGGCGCTCAAGGAAGTCACCTACCACCTGCGCCGCTCCGGCGAGTGGGTGCAGCGCCTGGCTGGCGGCACCGACGAAAGCCGCCGGCGCATGCTCGATGCGGTCCCGGCCCTGTGGCGCTTCACCGTGGAGCTGACTGCGGGCAGCGACAGCGAAGTGGCCCTGGCCCAAGCCGGCATCGCCGCCGACCCGGCCGCCGTCGGCGCCGCCTGGCTGCAACAGGTGAGCAGCCTGTTCGCCACGGTCGAACTGCCGTTGCCCAAGGCTGCCAGCCACTTCTACCTCAGTGGTCGGCAAGGCCTGCACAGCGAGCACCTGGGCCTGTTGCTGGCCGAAATGCAGTTCCTGCCAAGGGCCTACCCCGATGCAACCTGGTGAGCTGATTGCCGGTGACCGCGGCGCCCGGGCGGCCCGTGGCGACGACCTGGCCCGCGCCTGGGCGGTGCTGGGCGAGGTCATGGACCCGGAAGTGCCGGTGGTCAGCGTGGTCGACCTGGGCATCGTGCGCGACCTCGACTGGCGCGCCGGGCACCTGCACCTGGTGGTCACCCCGACCTACTCCGGTTGCCCCGCCACCGAGGTGATCGAGGGCGATATCCGCCAGGCGCTGGAGCAGGCCGGGTTCGCCGCGCCAGAGCTGGAACGCCGGCTGACCCCGGCCTGGAGCACCGACTGGATCAGCGCGCTGGGCCGCGAACGCCTGCGCGCCTATGGCATCGCCCCGCCGCAAGGCAGCGCCAGCAAGCGCAGCCTGCTCGGCGAGGCGCCGCAGGTGTGCTGCCCGCAGTGCGCAAGCGCCAATACCGAACTGCTCAGCCAGTTCGGCTCCACGGCCTGCAAGGCGCTGTATCGCTGCCGCGAGTGCCTGGAGCCGTTCGACTATTTCAAATGCATTTGAGCCGTGGAGAACACCATGAGCCAGTTTCACAGCCTGACCATCAAGCAAGTGCGTCCCGAAACCCGTGACGCGGTATCGATTGCCTTCGAGGTGCCGGCGCACCTGGAGCAGGCGTTTCGCTTCACCCAGGGCCAGCACCTGGTGATGCGCACCCAGCTGGGCGATGAAGAAGTGCGCCGCTCCTACTCGATCTGCAGCGCCGTGCAGGACGGCGAGCTGCGCGTGGCGGTCAAGCGCGTGCCCGGTGGGCGCTTCTCGGCGTTCGCCAACGACGTGCTCAAGGCCGGCCAGCAGCTGGAGGTGATGCCACCGAGCGGCAGCTTCAACGTGCCGCTGGAGCCGGCGCGCCAGGGCAACTACCTGGGCGTGGCGGCCGGCAGCGGCATCACGCCGATCCTGTCGATCATCGCCACCACCTTGGCCAGCGAGCCGCACAGCCGCTTCACCTTGCTGTACGGCAACCGCTCAAGCTCCGGTGCGTTGTTCCGCGACACGCTCGAAGACCTGAAAAACCGCTACCTCGAGCGCCTGAACCTGATCTTCGTGTTCAGCCGCGAGCAGCAGGACGTCGACCTCTACAACGGCCGCATCGATGCCGACAAGTGCGGCCAGCTGTTCTCCCGCTGGATGGACGTGGCCAGCCTCGACGCGGCGTTCATCTGCGGCCCGCAGGCGATGACCGAAACCGTGCGCGACAGCCTGCAGGCCAACGGCATGGACAAGGCGCGCATCCACTTCGAGCTGTTCGCCGCCGCCGGCAGCGAAGCTCGCCGCGAGGCGCGCGAGGCAGCGCGCCAGGTGGACTCGGCGCTGAGCCAGGTCACCGTGATCAGCGATGGCCGGGCGCTGAGCTTCGATTTGCCGCGCAATACCCAGAACGTGCTGGACGCCGGCAATGCCATCGGCGCCGAGCTGCCCTATTCGTGCAAGGCCGGCGTGTGCTCGACCTGCAAATGTCGGGTGATCGAAGGCGAGGTGGAGATGGACAGCAACCATGCGCTGGAGGACTACGAAGTGGCGGCCGGGTATGTGCTGTCGTGCCAGACCTACCCGGTGAGCGACAAGGTCGTTCTCGATTTCGACCAGCTCTGAAACCGAGTCGCCTGCATCGCCGGCAAGCCGGCTCCCACATTGGCCTCAGTCCCAGCGCAATACCTGTGGGAGCCGGCTTGCCGGCGATAGGGCCATCAGCAACACCGCAACATCCGCGTGACCTCAAAAAACAACTACAAAACCAGAGAACGCTTGCCATGACCCCCGAACACATCGAAAGCATCAGCAATCACCCCGACTTCCAGCACCTGGTGCGGCGCAAACGCCGCCTCAACGGCGGCCTGACCCTGGCCATGCTGGCGATCTACTACGGCTTCGTCCTGCTTGTGGCCTTCTCGCCCAGCACCCTGGGCCAATCCCTGAGCGGCGGGGTGACCACCGTCGGCATGCTGGTCGGCGTGCTCATGGTGCTGGTGTCGTTCGCCCTCACCGGCATCTACGTCCATCGCGCCAACAATGTGCTCGACCCGCTCAACGACAAGGTCAAGCAGGAGTGCGCGCAATGAACTGGACTGCCATCTCGATGTTCATGGTGTTCGTCTGCTTCACCTTGCTGGTGACCCGTTGGGCAGCCCTGCGCACCCGCTCGGCCAGCGACTTCTACACCGCCGGCGGCGGCCTGACCGGCATGCAGAACGGCCTGGCGATCGCCGGCGACATGATCAGCGCGGCGTCGTTCCTGGGTATTTCCGCGATGATGTTCATGAACGGCTACGACGGCCTGCTGTATGCCCTGGGCGTGCTGGCCGGCTGGCCGATCATCCTGTTTCTGATCGCCGAGCGCCTGCGCAACCTGGGCAAGTACACCTTCGCCGACGTGGTCTCCTACCGCCTGGCACAAACCCCGGTGCGCCTGAGCTCGGCGTTCGGCACCCTGGCCGTGGCGCTGATGTACCTGGTGGCGCAGATGGTCGGCGCCGGCAAGCTGATCGAACTGCTGTTCGGCATCAGCTACCTGTACGCGGTGATGCTGGTGGGCGTGCTGATGGTCGCCTACGTGACCTTCGGCGGCATGCTGGCCACCACCTGGGTGCAGATCATCAAGGCCGTGATGCTGCTCTCGGGCACCAGCTTCATGGCCTTCATGGTGCTCAAGCACTTTGGCTTCAGCACCGAGGCGATGTTCGCCAACGCCGTGGCCGTGCACGCCAAGGGCCAGGCGATCATGGCCCCGGGCGGCCTGCTGTCGAACCCGGTGGATGCGATTTCCCTGGGGCTGGGCATGATGTTCGGCACTGCCGGCCTGCCGCATATCCTGATGCGCTTCTTCACCGTCAGCGATGCCAAGGAAGCGCGCAAGAGCGTGTTCTATGCCACCGGCTTCATCGGCTACTTCTACCTGCTGCTGATCGTGATCGGCTTCGGCGCCATCGTCATGGTCGGCACCGAACCTGCCTACCGCGACGCCAGCGGCGCGATCATCGGCGGCGGCAACATGGTTGCGGTGCACCTGGCGCAGGCCGTGGGCGGCAACCTGTTCCTCGGCTTCATTTCCGCCGTGGCGTTCGCCACCATCCTGGCCGTGGTCGCGGGCCTGGCGCTGTCCGGCGCTTCGGCGGTGTCCCACGACCTGTATGCCTGCGTGATCCGCAAGGGCCAGGCCAGCGAGCAGGAAGAAATGCGCGTGTCGCGCATCGCCACGTTGGTGATCGGCATGCTCGCGGTGGTGCTGGGCCTGGTGTTCGAGTCGCAGAACATCGCCTTCCTTTCCGGCCTGGTGCTGGCCGTGGCGGCCTCGGTCAACTTCCCGGTGCTGCTGCTCTCGATGTTCTGGAAGGGCCTGACCACCCGTGGCGCGGTGTGCGGCAGCATGGCCGGGCTTGCCTCGGCGATCGTGCTGGTGGTGCTGGGCCCGGCGGTGTGGGTCAACGTGCTGCACCACGAGCAGGCGCTGTTCCCCTACAGCAACCCTGCCCTGTTCTCCATGAGCCTGGCGTTCCTCGGCGCCTGGGTGTTCTCGGTCACCGACGGCTCCGAGCGCGCCCATCAGGAGCGCGGCCGCTACCTGGCCCAGTTCATCCGCTCCATGACCGGTATCGGCGCTGCCGGCGCCAGCAAGCACTGAACATTGACCATGTCGGGTATAACAACAATGAACCGCATACAGCTCAAATCCGCTGCCTGGATGGCGACCTTGGCCCTGCCCCTGCCGGCGTCGGCCGACTTCATCGGCGACAGCCACGCACGCCTGGACCTGCGCAACCACTACATCAACCGCGACTTCCGCCAGAGCAACGCGCCCCAGGCCAAGGCCGAGGAATGGGCCCAGGGCTTTACCGCCCGCGTCGAGTCCGGTTTCACCGAGGGCCCGGTGGGCGTTGGCCTGGATGCCATGGGCCAGCTCGGCATCAAGCTCGATTCCAGCCGCGACCGGCGCAACACCGGCTTGCTGCCATTCGGCCCGAACAGCCATGAGCCGGTGGACGACTACAGCGAACTGGGCCTGACCGGCAAGCTGCGGGTGTCCAAGAGCACCCTGCGCCTGGGCACCTTGCAGCCGATGCTGCCGGTGGTGATGTACAACGACACGCGCCTGTTGGCCTCGACCTTCCAGGGCGGCCAGCTGACCAGCCAGGAGCTGGGCAACCTCACGGTCAACGCCGGGCGCCTGAGCAAGGTCAACCTGCGCGATTCGTCCGGGCGCGACGACATGGGCTACGGCGCCGCCAGCAGCGACCACCTGGACTTTGCCGGCGGCAGCTACGCGCTCACCCCGCAGACCAGCGTCAGCTACTACTACGCCAAGCTCGAAGACATCTACCGCCAGCAGTTCGTCGGCCTGGTCGATACCCGCCCCCTGGGTGAAGGCCTGAGCCTGCGCAGCGACCTGCGCTACTTCGACAGCCGCAACGACGGCGCCGAACGCGCCGGCAACATCGACAACCGCAACTTCAACGCCATGTTCACCCTCGGCGTGAAGGCCCACAAGTTCACCGCCACCTGGCAGCAGATGTCCGGTGACAGCGCCTTCCCGTTCGTCAATGGCGGCGACCCGTTCACCGTCAACCTGGTGACCTACAACACCTTCACCCGCGCCGGGCTCGACTCCTGGCAACTGCGCTACGACTACGACTTCGTGGCGCTGGGCATCCCTGGCCTGAGCTTCATGACCCGCTACACCGACGGGCGCCACGCCGAAACCGCCACGGTCAGCAACGGCCGCGAACGCGAACGCGACACCGACCTGACCTACGTCATCCAGAGCGGCCCGTTCAAGGACGTGAGCCTGCGCTGGCGCAACGTCACCTTCCGTTCCGGCAATGGCCTGACCAATGCCGTGGACGAAAACCGCCTGATCATCGGCTACACCCTGGCGCTGTGGTAACAGCGCCCCACCCTTTTTGAGAACAGCACTGGAGAACAGCATGTCTGACGCCCCAACCCTGCAGAGCTTCATCGCCGGCCGCTGGATCGGCCAGCACGGCGCCCAGGCCCTGCGCAGCGCCTTGAATGGCGATGTCCTGGCCTACAGCCACGAAGAGCGCCCAGACTTCGCCGAAGCAGTGGCGTTCGCCCGCGTGCAAGGCCTTCGCGCACTGATGGCAATGGACTTCCAGCAGCGTGCCGCGCGCCTCAAGGCCCTGGCCCTGTACCTGGCCGAGCGCAAGGAGCAGCTCTACGCGCTGTCGCACCACAGCGGCGCCACCCGCGCCGACAGCTGGATCGACATCGAAGGCGGCAACGCCACCTTGTTCTCCTACGCGGGCATCGGCAGCCGCGAGCTGCCCTCGGGCAACCTGGTGCACGAAGGCCCGGCAATGCCGCTGGGCAAGCAAGGCCATTTCGCCGGCAGCCACATCCTGGTGCCGCGCGCCGGCGTGGCCGTGCACATCAATGCCTTCAACTTCCCGATCTGGGGCATGCTGGAGAAGTTCGCCCCGACCTTCCTCGCCGGCATGCCGTGCATCGTCAAACCGGCGACCTCGACCAGCTACCTGACCGAAGCCGTGGTGCGCCTGATGAATGCCTCGGGCCTGCTGCCAGAGGGCAGCCTGCAGCTGGTGATCGGCAGCACGGGCGACCTGCTCGACCGCCTGCAGGGCCAGGACGTGGTGACCTTCACCGGTTCCGCCGACACCGCGGCCAAGCTGCGCGTCACGCCCAACCTGATTCGCAACTCGGTACCGTTCACCGCCGAAGCCGACTCGCTGAACTGCGCCATCCTCGGCCCGGACGTGGCCCCGGACAGCGAAGAGTTCGAGCTGTACATCAAGGAAGTGGTGCGCGAAATGACCACCAAGGCCGGGCAGAAATGCACCGCCATCCGCCGCGCCATCGTCCCGGCCAAGCACCTGGATGCCGTTGCCACGCGCCTGCGTGAGCGCTTGAGCAAGGTGGTGGTGGGCGACCCGTCGGTCGAAGGCGTGCGCATGGGCGCCCTGGCCTCCCATGACCAGCAGCGCGACGTTGGCGAGCGCGTGCGCAGCCTGCTGCAGAGCTGCGAGCAGATTTTCGGCGCCAGCGACGGCTTTGCCCCGCGTGGCGAGGGCGTAGCCGAAGGCGCGTTCTTCGCCCCGACCCTGCTGCAGGCCCGCGACCCGCATGCCGAAGGCGGCGCCCACGATATCGAAGCGTTTGGCCCGGTCAGCACGCTGATGGCCTATGACGACCTCGATGAAGCCCTGGCCCTGGCCGCACGCGGCAAAGGCAGCCTGGTGGCCTCGCTGGTCACCGCCGACCGCGCCGTTGCCGCCAAGGCCATCCCGGTGGCCGCGGCCTGGCACGGCCGCCTGCTGGTGCTGGACAGCGAAGCGGCCAAGGAGTCCACCGGCCACGGCTCGCCGCTGCCGCAGCTCAAGCATGGCGGCCCGGGCCGCGCGGGCGGTGGCGAAGAGCTGGGCGGCCTGCGCGCGGTGAAGCATTACCTGCAACGCGCCGCCGTGCAGGGCTCGCCGAGCATGCTCAGCGCCGTTACCGGCGAGTACGTGCGTGGCGCCGAGGTGATCGAGACCGAGGTGCACCCGTTCCGTCGCTACTTCGAGGAGTTGCGCATCGGCGAGTCGCTGCTGACTCACCGGCGCACAGTGACCGAAGCCGACCTGGTCAACTTCGGCTGCCTGTCGGGCGACCACTTCTACATGCACTTCGACGAAATCGCGGCCAAGGCGTCGCAGTTCGGCAAACGCATCGCCCATGGCTACTTCGTGCTGTCGGCGGCGGCCGGGTTGTTCGTGTCGCCAGGTGAGGGGCCGGTGCTGGCCAACTACGGGCTCGACACCTTGCGCTTCATCAACCCGGTGGGCATTGGCGACACCATTCAGGCGCGCCTGACCTGCAAGCGCAAGATCGACCAGGGCAAGACCAGCCCGCTGGGGCAACCGCAAGGGGTGGTGGCTTGGGATGTGGAGGTGACCAACCAGCTGGGTGAGCTGGTGGCCAGTTATGACATCCTGACCTTGGTGCTCAAGCGTCAGGGGTGAGGTAGCCGATGGCCTGATCGCCGGCAAGCCGGCTCCCACAAGTATTGCGCTGGTCCCTGTGGGAGCCGGCTTGCCGGCGATGAGGCCGCCGGTCGGTATCACCTGCAAAAAAACGATTGTTCATGGCTTCCCCGCACTCCAACGAGCATCAACCCCCAAGGGAGACAGCCATGAACGCTTTATTCAGAATGGGCGGCGGCAACGCCCAGGATGACTGGCCCGAACTGGACCCGGAAAAACGCAACGACCGCGCCGACGACCCGGATGCCGACCCCAGCGTCGCCGACGACGACCCGCATCAGCCTGGCGTGCCGGCCAGCGACCCCGAATCCGGGGCTTGAGTGGTGGAAGCGGGCCTCTCCCCCGAGACCCGCCAACTCACGGCCGTGATGCCGTAGCGCTCGGCCATGGGCCGGCTGACCTTCTTGATCTTCTCCCGCCCGAACTTGGGAATGATGCCGATCCCCGCATCACAGCTCGCCCAATGCCAGGCCTCGGCATTGTCGAGGCGGTCCAGGCGAATGATGAAACTGCGCGGTTCGCCGTGCAGTTGGTAGTCGATGATGTACAGCGCGGGATTAGGCATCACGGGGCCCTCCTGTTCTCCATGGATGACTCTTCATTGAGTGACGCCCGTGGCGAAAGATTCAAAAAAATTGTCGAACAAAATCAGCAGGCGAGGCCCGCGGGCCTCGCCTGGGTGCCGGTCACTGCGGCTGACGCCCGCCACCGTGGCTGTTCTGGCCACCTTTGCGGCCTGCCTCGGCGGCCCGTTCGCGGTCGTTGGCGAAGTTGCCGCCCGACGCCTGGCCGCCCTTGTGGCCGGCACGCGCCGCCCGTTCGCGGTCATTGGCGAAGTTGCCGGGGTTGGTTTCCTTGGTACCGCCACGTCGTCCGGTTCGCTGTGGGTCACGAGCCATCGGGTATCTCCTTGTGCTGGATGGGGTGGGACGCATGAACCTTGGCCATGCCCTACTTGCGAGCCGCCCATCGCCCCCTCTGCTCAATCGGATTGGCGCCGACTGACCGGCGGCACCAAACGCCGCTTCGGCAATTGTTTGCGCGCAGGCTTTGCGCCTTAGGCATGCACGCTCCACTGGGCCATCTCGGCCTCGATGGGCATTTCGTCGATGGCATGGATCATGCCGCTGGCCAGCGCCTCCTGCGGCCCGAGAATGCGCGGGTAGGCCATCAGGTAACGGGCCACGTCCAGCACCTCGCTGCTGCCCTGGGTGCGCTCGGCAACGATCTGCGCGTACAGGCGCAGGTCATAGTCCAGGCTCATGGCGTATTCAGCCATGCGCGCATGGTCCACCGAGCCGTGCAAGGTCCAGTGGAACGGGTGGAACAGAAACTTGCTGTAGGCACAGGCGGTACGGTGCTCGCCGGCCAGGAACAGGATGTTGCCCATCGACTCGACGGTGCCCAGGTTATGGGTGTGCAGCGGCACCGGCAGGGTGCGCAGGAAGTTGTACAGGGTGAAGCCGTAGCTGCACTCCCCGCCCATGGTGGCGATGTTCAGCTGCAACAGCTCGGCGCCCTGTTGCAACGCCTTGGAACAGGTGTTGATCAGGTTGCCGCAGGTGGATGAGTTGATCGGGCCGGTGAAGTGAATGATGTGTCTGGCCATGCTTGCCTCCAGGTTGGGCGGGTCATTTCCTGGCCTCGCGTGGGTCGTCCTGTTCTTGCGCACCCGCATCGTCGTCGCCGCGCTCGCCCATCAGCTGGTACTGCTTGCGCAGGGCACGCAGCTGCGCCGGGTCCATGTCTTCGAGGTCGAGCAGCGCCTTGTGCGCGCGGCGGGTGGTGCGCAGCAGCTCGTCGATCTTGATGTGCAGCTCGTCGTTGTCGCGGTTCTGGGTGTTCTGGATGAGGAACACCATCAGGAAGGTGATGATCGTGGTCGAGGTATTGATCACCAGTTGCCAGGTGTCGTTGAAGTGGAACAGCGGCCCGCTCAGGCCCCACACCAGGATCAGCAACAAGGCGACAGCGAAGGACAGCGGGCGCCCTGTCCAGTTGGCCAGCCATTGGGCGAAACGGTCGAATTTCATGCCACCGGTCCTCACCAGTTCGTCCTTCGGTGGAGAGGCGCGCCGCAGCAAAGTTCCCTTGCCCTCGCCGCTGCGCCACTGGTCAACCGCGCTGAACCCTGGGCTTGCCCACCCGGTCGCAGTTCAAAGGACACCTGGCAGCGAGGACGGCAGTGTGAGCGAGATCCGCATCGGTATTTCCGGATGGCGTTATGGCCCCTGGCGCAACGATTTCTACCCCAAAGGCCTGCCCCAGCACAGCGAGCTGGCGTTCGCCTCGCGGGCGGTTAACAGCATCGAGATCAATGGCTCGTTCTACAGCCTGCAGACGCCAGAGCGCTACCAGCACTGGCGTGACGACACCCCGGACGGCTTCGTCTTCGCGGTCAAGGCGCCGCGTTACATCACCCATGTGCGCAGGCTCAAGGACATCGACGAGCCGCTGGCCAACTTCTTCGCCTCGGGGCCGTTGCAGCTGGGCAAGAAGCTGGGGCCGATCCTCTGGCAGTTCCCACCGAACATGAAGTTCGATGAAGCCCGTTTCAGCCACTTCCTCGAACGCCTGCCCCAGGACCATGAAGCAGCACGCGCCTGTGCCCGGGCCTGTGCCGAGCGCCTGCGCGGCAACATCAGCAACCTGGGGCGCGGCAATGCGCGCCTGCGCCATGCCGTGGAAATCCGCAACGAGAGCTTCCTCTGCGAGGCCTTCATCAAGCTGCTGCGCAAGCACAAGGTGGCGCTGGTGGTGGCGGACAGCGCCGGCAAATGGCCCTATGTCGAAGACCTCACCGCCGATTTCGTCTACCTGCGCCTGCACGGCGACGTCGAGCTCTACAGCAGCGGCTACACCGCGCGTGCCCTGCGCCGCTGGCAGCAGCGCATCCAGCGCTGGAGCCACGGCGGCCAGCCGGACGATGCCCAGCTGGTACTGGCGCGCCCGCCACGGCGCCGCGCATCGCGTGACATCTACTGCTATTTCGACAATGACCAGAAGGTGCACGCGCCCTACGACGCCAGGCGCCTGCTGGACAAACTGTCGCTGGACGGCCCGCTGCTGACCGAACCGGGTGTCGAGCCGGAGGTGGCCCTGTGAACGACACCCTGCCCGCCACCGACAGCCTGACCGACCGGCTGACCACGGTGCACCGCCTGAACGTGCTGACGATCAACGTGCACAAGGGTTTCACCCAGTTCAACCGGCGTTTCATCCTGCCGGAGCTGCGTGAAGCGGTGCGCGCCAGCGGCGCCGACCTGGTATTCCTCCAGGAGGTGCATGGCAGCCACCAGCAGCATGCCCAGCGCCACCCCGAATGGCCGCAGACGCCGCAGTACGAGTTTCTCGCCGACAGCATGTGGCCGCAGTTCGCCTATGGCCGCAACGCGGTCTACCCCCATGGCGACCACGGCAACGCGCTGCTGTCGAAATTTCCCATCGTCGAGCACCGCAACCTCGATGTCTCGATCCACGGCAACGAGGAGCGCGGGCTGTTGCATTGCCGCCTGGAGGTGCCCGGCCACGACCAGGTGCATGCGGTTTGCGTGCACCTGGGCCTGCGCGAAGCGCACCGGCAACGCCAGGTGCAGCTGCTGCTCGACCTGCTCGACAGCCTGCCGGCCAAGGCGCCGGTGATCGTCGCGGGCGACTTCAACGACTGGCGCCTGAAAGCCGATGCCGTACTCGGCCAGCGCCTGGTCGAAGCCTTTGGCGAGCGTTACGGCAGCCCCGCGCGCAGCTTCCCGGCGCGCCTGCCGCTGCTGCGCCTGGACCGCATCTACCTGCGCAATGCCCTGCCGAGCAAGGCCCAGGTGCTGGCCAAATACCCCTGGTCGCACCTTTCCGACCACGCCCCCCTTGCCGCGGAGATCAGCCTGTGAACAGACCCTGGACGCAAGGCAACAGCGTTGAGCTGCTGGTCAATGGCGAGGCCTACTACCCCCGTGTGTTCGAGGCCATGGCCCAGGCACGCGAGGAAATCCTCCTGGAAACCTTCATCATCTTCGACGACAAGGTCGGCCAGCAGCTCAAGCAGGTGCTGATCGACGCAGCCCGGCGTGGCGTGCGGGTGGAAATGGCAGTCGATGGCTATGGCACGGCGGACTTGCCGGACGCCTTCGTCGCGGCCATGACCGAAGCCGGTGTGCGCTTTCACGCCTTCGACCCGCAACCGCGCCTGGCCGGCATGCGCACCAACCTGTTCCGCCGCCTGCACCGCAAGATCGTGGTCATCGACGGCGAGCTGGCGTTCATTGGCGGCATCAACTACAGCGCCGATCACCTGGGCGACTATGGGCCGATGGCCAAGCAGGACTACGCGGTGCAAGTGTGCGGGCCGGTGGTGGCCCAGGTGCATGCCTCCAGCCGCAGGCTGATGGCGCCGGTGCTCGACCCACCCAGCGAGGTGCGCCCGCAGGTGGCTGCCACAGGGCCAGCCAGTGCCGTGCTGGTGGAGCGCGACAACGCCCGCCGGCGCACCGACATCGAAGCCTGCTACCTGCAGGCGCTGCGTGCTGCGCGCCAGCGCATCGTCATCGCCAATGCCTACTTCTTCCCCGGCTACCGCCTGCTGCGTGAACTGCGCAACGCCGCCCGCCGCGGGGTGCAGGTGACGCTGATCCTGCAGGGCCAGCCAGACATGCGCTGGGTCCGTGCCCTGTCGCGGCTGTTGTACAACTACCTGCTGCGCGATGGCGTGCACATCCACGAGTACTGCCAGCGGCCGCTGCACGGCAAGGTGGCGCTGGTGGACGATGAATGGTCGACCGTGGGTTCGAGCAACCTCGACCCGCTGAGCCTGTCGTTCAACCTGGAGGCCAACCTGCTGATCCGTGACCGGGCGTTCAACCAGCACCTGCACCAGCACCTCAGCGCCCTGGCCAGCGAGCAGTGCAAGGCCGTGACCCTGGAGCGCATGGTGCGCGGTTACTGGTGGCGGGCGCCGCTGATTTTCGTGTGCTTCCACGTCATCCGGCATTTCCCGCGTATCGCCGGCTGGTTCCCGGCGCACCGCCAGCGGCTGCGCTCGCTGCAGCCTGAGGTGCAGGCCCAGGGCGACCTTCACGAGGGCAATACCTGATGGCTGACAAACGCTGGCACCGCTGGGCCAAGCGCCTGCTGACCGTGCTGTTCATCGTGCTGATTCCGGTGTTGCTGTACACCCTGGCGCGCAACCTGGACTGGCACGAAGTGCGCCAGTCGCTGGTGGCGTACAAGCCGAGCACCTTGCTGATCGGGCTGGGCCTGGCGCTGTGCAGCTACCTGACCTTCGCCAGCTATGACCTGCTGGCACGCGCCTACACCGGGCACCAGCTGCCTGCGCGGCAGGTGCTGCCGGTGGCCTTCGTCTGCTATGCGTTCAACCTGAACTTCACCACCTGGGTCGGTGGCGTGGCCTTGCGCTACCGGCTGTATGGCCGGCTGGGCCTGGATAACGCGACCATTACCCGGATTCTCACCCTGGGCCTGCTGACCAACTGGATGGGCTACATGCTGCTGGCGGGCACGGTGTTCGCCCTGCGCCTGGTCAAGCTGCCGGAAAACTGGGCGGTGGGCGTCACCGGGCTGCAGATCATCGGTTTCGCCTTGCTGGCGATCGCGCTGGGCTACCTGCTGGCCTGTGCCTTCGCCAAGAAACGTACCTGGCATATCCGCGAGCACGAGATCACCCTGCCCTCGCTGCGCCTGGCGCTGTGCCAGGTGGTGCTGGGCGCGAGCAACTGGGCGCTGATGGCGGCGCTGATCCACTGGCTGCTGCCGGGCGAGCTGTTCTACCCATCGATTCTCGGCATCTTGCTGATCAGCTGCGTGGCCGGGGTGGTTGCGCACATTCCTGCCGGGCTGGGCGTGCTCGAAGCGGTGTTTTTGGCGCTGCTGCATGGGCAGCTGGGCCAGGGCAGCCTGGTGGCCGCGCTGCTGGGCTATCGCACCCTGTACTACCTGATCCCGTTGCTGCTGGCGGTGGTCACGTACCTGGTGCTGGAGAAACGCGCACGGACCATGCGCCAACGCAGTAAAGCGACTTTACGCAAGACCTGAACACGGGCCGAAACGCCCGGGAGGTGGCACATGCGTTCATTTGTGTGGGTGGTGCTGGTGGGCAGCCTGGTCAGTACCCAGGTGCTGGCCGAGGCCTGTGACGTGACGACCCGCTCGTCCAGCAACGCCGTCAAACCTGTGGAGGGGCATACCTGCTACAGCTTCAGCAACATGCCGGCCGAGGCCATCAACTGGTCGTGCAGCAATGAAAGCAAGGAGATGCTCAATAGCCAGAAGCACAAGGTGGCGCATTGCGCCGATGGCAGCGTCGGCAGCTGCATCGCGCCGTTGACCCAGGAGGCGCTGGCCAATCCGAAAGCCGTGGGCGGCGCTGAGCCGTCGACGCGGCCGGCGTTGTCCAAGGATGCGCGGGTGATTACCTACTATTACGACACCCCGAGCCTGGGGCAGGCGCGCAGTGACTGCGAGCGCAATAACGGTATCTGGCAGACGCACTGAGCCTGGCACCGGCTTTGCCGGTGTTCGCGGGGCAAGCCCGCTCCCACAAGAAAAGCAAGGGCTGCGAGATGGCACCGGCTTTGCCGGTGTTCGCGGGCAAGCCCGCTCCCACAAGAGCAAAAGCACCGGCTCCGAGATTGTTGTGGGAGCGGGCTTGCCCCGCGAACCAGGGCGAAGCCCTGGCCATGCACCGCAGTGGTCGCTACTGGCTCAGGCCAGGCCGTGCAGCCTTGGCACACGTGCAATTACCCATGCGGCAAGGCTCACCGCCACGGTGCCCGGAAGCACAGGCTTCGCAGCAATAGGCCTTACCCTCGCGCATCACGGCATTCTCGCCCACCGTGCAGGAACAGTGCTCACAGGCGCAGCGTTGCTCGTTCATGGTCATTTCCTCGTGTCGTCGTCCACCACATCATCGGTCCATGGCTCGCCGTCCAAGGGGTCGGAGCGGGCCAGTTCAGCTTCGTCCAGGCCAATGCCGCCGCCGATCTCGCGCTCATCCACCCGGCGCAGCATCTGGTCGGCGGGGCCGTCGTCGCCCCCGGGTTCGTCGGCGTCGCGCGCGCCGCTTTCATCGAGCAGGGTGTCCGGGCTCATGTCGTCCCAGGTGACGTTGTCCTCGTGGGCGCTGTCGCTCAGCGCCTCGCCACCGGTCATGCCGCTTTCGGCCACCCGGCGCGGCGGAAATTCCTCATCGACTTCCCGTGCCGGGCGCTCATCCCCTACGCGGCCTTGGCGTTCGTCGTTGCGCTCATCGAAATCCAGTTCGTGGACACTGCCCATGCGGTCCTCGGTGTCGTCGATCTCGGGCGGGGTGTAAGGCTTGGGGTCGTCTGGTCGGGCCATGTCGGTTCTCCCTCAGGTGGATAGGTGCATTCGCTACATGCGGTCGACTGCGCCCGGCAGGCAATGATTCAGAGTTTTTCCGGCGGCGATATTTTGAACTCGCCCGCGCCCTGCTGCCTCCCAACTTCTAGAGACCCGCGTACCGTCCCGGAGCCCGCCATGGCCAAGCCCCTGCAGGAGTACCAGCGCAAGCGCGATTTCAACGCCACCCCCGAGCCCAGTGGCAAGCGCGGGCGGGGCAAGGCCCATGCCTTGCAGTTCTGCATCCAGAAGCACGACGCCAGCCACCTGCACTATGACTTTCGCCTGGAGCTCGATGGCACGCTGAAAAGCTGGGCCATCCCCAAGGGCCCGTCGCTGGACCCCAAGGTGCGGCGCCTGGCCGTGCACGTGGAGGACCACCCGCTGGACTACGCAAGCTTCGAGGGCAACATCCCCGAAGGCCATTACGGCGCCGGCGATGTGATCGTCTGGGACCGCGGTATCTGGGAGCCAGAGGGCAATGCCCGGGACGCCTACGCCAAGGGCAAGCTGCGCTTTCGCCTGCAGGGCGAGAAGCTCAATGGCGTGTGGAACCTGTTCCGCACCCACCTGGGCGGCAAGAAAGAGCAGTGGATGCTGGTCAAGTCCAACGATGGCGAGGCTCGCAGCGAGCAGGAGTACAGCGTGGTCGAGGCCCAACCCGACAGCGTGCTCAGTGACCGCACCCTGGTGTCGCAACCCCCCGCCAAGAGCGCCAAGGCACCTGCCAGGCGCAAACGGGCCGCTCAGCCCGACACGTTGCAGCCGCAGCTCGCCACCCTGGTCGACTCACCGCCCAGTGGCGACTGGCGTTACGAGGTCAAGTTCGACGGTTACCGCATACTGGCCCGTATCGAAGGCGACGATGTACGCCTGTTCACCCGCAACGGCCACGACTGGAGCGCCAAGATGCCCCGCCAGGTCGCCGCCTTGCGAACGCTGGGCCTGGATTCGGCGTGGCTGGATGGCGAAATGGTGGTCAACGGCGAACACGGCGTTTCCGACTTCCAGGCCCTGCAGAACGCCTTCGACACCGACAACGACGAGCAGATCGTCTACTACCTGTTCGACCTGCTCTACCTGAGCGGCCAGGACCTGCGCCCGCTGCCCCTGGAAGACCGCCGTGACACCCTGCGCAAACTGCTCGAAGCCAGCACGGCCGATGAACTGCAGTTTTCCGCCGACTTCGACCAGCCGGTCGAATCGCTGCTCGACAGCGCCTGCCGCCTGCAGCTCGAAGGCCTGATCGGCAAGCGCCTGGGCAGCCCGTATCTGGGCAAGCGCAGCGCCGACTGGATCAAGCTCAAGTGCAAGCAGCGCCAGGAGTTCGTGATCGTCGGCTACACCGACCCCAAGGGCAGCCGCAGCGGCTTCGGCGCCCTATTGCTGGCACTGCATGACCCGGACAGCGGCACATTGCATTACGCCGGCAAGGTCGGCAGCGGCTTCAGCGCCGCGACCCTGGACAGCATCCACGCCCGCCTCAAGCCCCTGCAGGTGGCCAAGCCGGCCCTGGCCAACCCGCCGACCGGCGCCGAGGCGCGGGGCGTGCACTGGCTGAAACCGAAACTGCTGGCCGAAGTCGCCTATGCCCAGATGACCCGCGATGGCTCGGTGCGCCATGCGGTGTTCCATGGCCTGCGCGACGACAAGCCCGCCACTGCCATCGACCTGGAGCGCCCGATGCCCAGCAACAAGGTTGCCAAAAAAAGCCAAGCGCACGAGGAGCCCCTGGGCACGCTGCGCCTGACCCACCCCGACCGGGTGATCGACGCCACCTCCGGCAGCACCAAGCGAGATGTGGCCGAGTACTACGCCCAGGTAGCGCCGTGGATCCTGCCGCACCTCAAGCACCGCCCGGTGGCCCTGGTGCGTGCGCCCGAGGGCCTGGCCGGCGAGCTGTTCTTCCAGAAGAACGCCGGCCAGCTGCATATCCCCAACGTGCTCACCTACGACAAGGCCGAAGCCGGCCAGGCGGCGATGGTCATCAACCGCGCCGACACCCTGCTCGGCGCCGTGCAGATGAACATGCTCGAACTGCACACCTGGAACGCCACCGACAAGGACTTCGACAAGCCCGACCGCTTCGTCCTCGACCTCGACCCGGACCCGGCGCTGCCCTGGAAGGCCATGCTCGAAGCCACCCAACTGACCCTGACCCTGCTCGACGAGCTGGGCCTGAAGGTGTTTCTCAAGACCAGCGGCGGCAAGGGCATGCACCTGGTGGTGCCGCTGACCCGGCGCGACAGCTGGGACGCGGTCAAGGACTTCAGCCACGCCATCGTCGACTACCTGGCCAAGCTGTTTCCCGACCGCCTCAGCGCCGTGTCCGGCCCGAAAAACCGGGTCGGGCGCATTTTCATCGACTACCTGCGCAACGGCCAGGGCGCCACCACCGCGTGCGCCTATTCGTTGCGGGCCCGCGAGGGGCTGCCGGTGTCGGTGCCGATCTGGCGCGAGGAGCTGGCCCAGCTCAAGGGCGCCAACCAATGGCACATCGGCAACCTGGCCGAGCGCCTGGCCGACCTGGAGGACCCTTGGGCGGCTCTGGGCAAGACCCGCCAATCGATCACCGCGCGCATGCGCAAGCAGATGGGGATGGCATGAGCATCATTCAGGATTTCGACTTGAACACCCTCGACAGCCTGTTGCGCACCTTCAGCGAGCGCCCCCAGGCCCTGAACCTCGACACCCAGCTGGCGGCGCTGATGCAGGCGCTGCTGGCCGAACACCTGGACGTGCTGCCGCTGCCGGGCCAGGGCCATACCCTGCAGCGCTGGCAGACCCTGGCGCGGATCGCCGGCTGCGACCTGGCCCTGGCGAAACTGTACGAAGGCCACACCGATGCCCTGGCGATCCTCTCCGAATGCGGCGCTGCGCACCGGGTAGGCGATGGCGTGTGGGGCGTATGGGCCGCCGAGCCGCCCGATGCCCGCGCCCGCATCGTCGCCCGCGACGGCAACCAGGTGCGCCTGGCCGGGCGCAAGGCCTGGTGTTCCGGCGCCCTGCAGATCGACCGGGCGCTGATCACCGCCTGGGCCGATGACGACCAGCCGCAATTGGTCGCCATCGAGCTGGCCCATGCTCGCCAGCACCTGCAGGTCGACCACTGGCAGGCGGTGGGCATGGCCACCACCACCAGCGTCGAGATCGAGTTCGACGACGCCCCCGGCATCGCCGTCGGCCAGCCCGGGCAATACCTGTCGCGCCCAGGCTTCTGGCATGGCGGCGCGGGTATTGCCGCCTGCTGGTATGGCGCCGCCGAAGCCCTGGCCGATTACCTGCGCGAACAATGCCGCAAGCCGCGCCCCGACCCGCATGCCCAGGCCCACCTGGGCGCAGTCGATGCGGCGCTGTGCGGCGCCCGCGCAGCGCTGCGCGAGTGCGCGGCGTGGATCGACCGCAACCCCGGCGCCGATGCCAGTTTCGCGGTGCGCCGCGTGCGTGCCCAGGTCGAACAGGCGGTCGAGCAGGTGATCCGCCACGTGGGCCGCGCCCTGGGCGCCACGCCGTTCTGCCGCAGCAGCCACTTCGCCCGGTTGAGCGCCGACTTGCCGGTGTACCTGCGCCAGAGCCACGCCGAACGTGACCTGGCCGCCCTTGGACAACAGCTGGCCCAGGTGCCGGCAGGAGCCTGGCAGTTATGAGCGAAAACCTGATTCAAGCGAGCAGCGGCACGCCCTGGGCCGACTGGCAGCAATCGGCGCACCTGGCCCGGGCCAGTTGGGTCAGCCCCGATCAGCTGTGCCCGCCGGGCCGGCGCCTGGTACTGCTGGCGCCGCACCCGGACGACGAGATCCTCATGGCCGGCGGCCTCTTGGCCGGGTTGCAAGGCCGCGAGCAGGACTTGCTGCTGATTTCCGCCACCGACGGCGAAGGCAGCCACCCCGATTCGCCCACCTGGACCGAACACCGCCTGCGCCGCCAGCGGCCGCTGGAAAGCCGGCATGCCCTGCAGCAGCTGGACCTTGACCTCAACCAGCTGGACTGGCGGCGCCTGCACCTCAAGGACGGCGCCTTGCCACGCGACGAAGCCTTCCTGGTCAACCACCTGAACCAGCTGCTGCGCCCCGACGACCTGCTGATGACCACCTGGCGCGGCGATGGCCATTGCGACCATGAAGCCCTGGGCCGCGCTGCAGCGCAGGCGGCCCAGGCGCGCAAGGTGCAGCTGGTCGAGGTGCCGGTCTGGGCCTGGCACTGGGCGCAGCCCGACGACCCGCGCCTGCCCTGGCCTCGCGCGCACCGCATCGCCCTCGAAGAAGCGCGCCTGGCGCGCAAGCGCCAGGCCCTGGCCGCGCACCACAGCCAGCTCGAACCGGACCAAGGGCGCCCTGCGGTGCTGCCGGCCCACCTGCTGGAGTGCCTGCTGCAGCCGTTCGAACTGGTCTTTCTCTAGGAGAACAAAGGTCATGAGCCTCGATGCGCACTATTTTGCCGACCTTTATGCCCACAACGAGGACCCCTGGGCCTTTCGCACGCGCTGGTACGAGCGGCGCAAGCGCGACCTGCTGCTGGCGTGCCTGCCGCGCCAGCAGTACCAACGGGTGTTCGAGCCAGCCTGCGCCAACGGTGAGCAGAGCGCCGTGCTCGCCGAGCGCTGCGCCGAGCTGCTGTGCCAGGATCTGGACCCCACCGCGGTGCGCCTGGCCCGCCAGCGGCTGGCCGAGCTGCCCCAGGCCTCGGTCAGCCAGGGGCGCCTGCCGGGCGACTGGCCGGGTGGGCAGTTCGACCTGATCGTGCTCAGCGAAGTCGGCTATTACCTGAACCCGACCGACTGGCTGCAGGTGATCGAGCAATCGGTGGCCAGCCTCACCCCCGACGGCGCCATCCTCGCCTGCCACTGGCGCCACCCCATCGAGGGCTGCCCGCAGGATGGCCGGGCGGTGCATCGCCTGCTGGCCAGGCACCTGCCGCTGTATCCGCTGTTGCGCCATGAAGAAGCGGACTTTCTGCTGGAGTACTGGTCGTGCCAGCCCAGCGTGGTCGATTTGCAAGAGACTTGCCTATGATTGCCGTGGTCATACCGGCGCACAACGAAGCCCGGCGCCTGGGCCGTTGCCTGAAGGCCATGGCAGCGGCGGTGGCGGTGGCCGAACAGGCCGGGCAGCGGGTCGAGGTGCTGGTGGTGCTGGACCGCTGCAGCGATGGCAGCGCCGCCGTCGCGCGCCAGCACGGGGTGCACACGCTGGCGGTGGAAGCCGGCTGCGTCGGCATGGCGCGCCGGCTCGGCGCGGCGCTGATGCTCGAGCGCGGGGCCAGCTGGCTGGCCTGTACCGATGCCGACAGCCAGGTGCCGCCGCACTGGCTGCTGTCACAGCTGGCCTGCACCGCCGAGGTGGTCTGCGGCACGGTGCATGTTGCCCGCTGGCAGCCCTGGCAACGGGCGGCGCTGCGCAAGCGCTACCTCAGCGGCTACCAGATGTGCGAGGGGCACCGGCATATCCATGGGGCCAACTTGGGCGTATGCGCACGGGCTTACGAGCGTGTGGGAGGGTTTCGGCCGCTGGCCGCGCACGAGGATGTGCAACTGGTCCATGACCTGGAGGCCAGTGGCGCGCAGATCGTGTGGACGGCGCGCCACAGCGTGGCCACCAGCAGCCGGCGCGATAGCCGCGCGCGGGAGGGGTTCGGCGACTACCTGGCGAGCCTGGAAGCTACGTTGCAGTAATTCACGAAGCTTTACGCGGGCGCTTGGCCGGTTTTTTCTCCGCCGGCGCCTTCTTCGTGCCCTTGCCGCCGAGGCTGCGCTTGAGCAGCTCGGTGAGGTCGATGATGTCGGCGCTCTTCTCGCTCGCGCCCTCGCCTTTGTCGACCACGCTGATCTTGCCCTTGCTGGCCTTCTCTTCGACCAGGTCCATGATGGTCTGGCGGAACGCGTCGTGGTACTGGTCCGGCGCCCACGGCCCGCTCATGTCCTCGACCAGGCGCTTGGCCATGTCCAGTTCGCGCTTGTCGACCTTGGTGTCGGTCACGCTCTTGTCCAGCTCCAGCGACTCCACACCGCGCACTTCCTCGGGCCAGCGCAGGGTGATCATCACCAGCGCCTCGTCCAGCGGGCGCAGCAGCGCCAGGTGCTGGCGGGTGTGCAGCACCACGGTGGCCAGGGCCACCTTGCCGGTGCTTTCCAGGGTTTCGCGCAGCAGCGCATAGACCTTGCCGCCACGCCGGTCGGGGCTGAGGTAGTACGGGGTGTCGAAATGCTGCAGCGGGATTTCGCTGGCGGCGACGAAAGAGAAGATGTCGATGGTCTGCGTGGCCTCGGGCCGCGCCTTGCGGATCTCGTCTTCGCTGATGACCACGTAGCGGCCCTTCTCGAACTCGACGCCCTTGACCACGTTGTCCTTGTCGATGTCCTTGCCGGTGACCTTGTTGATGCGCTTGTAGCCCACCGGTTCCATGCTGCGCTTGTCGAGCCAGTCGAAATCGACCCGCTCGGTGCGCACGGCCGTGTTGAGCGAGACCGGGATATGCACCAGGCCGAAACTGATCGCGCCTTTCCAGATTGCCCTGGCCATGGCGAGCCTCCTAGGGTTGCAGGGGTTGGCTGTAGCGCATCGCGCCACAGCGCTCGCAGAGCTGGCAATGCAGGTGGGTGTAGGGGCTGGCCAGGGTACGCCAGTGGCAGCCACGCAGCAGGCAGACAAAGCTCATCAGCCACCTCCTCGGCCCGAAAAGTGCGGGCACTTACTGGAAGTGACTGCGTGGCGGCGGGAAGGTTTACTTCAATCCACGGGCGTCGGTGAACAGCACACGCTGGAAGGCTTCTGCCGCGAGGTGAACCTGCACCGACCAATCGTCGGCGGCGTCGCTGCCGGCGTCATCGGAGATGTATTTCAGGCACACGAACGGGATGGCTTCGCTGCGGGCGATCAAGGCCAACACGTAGGCTTCCATGTCGACGATGTCGTAGGGCGCCTCGCCGTGGTTGACCTCGAAGCTGTCGCCGCTGCCGCAGGTGCCCAGTGGCAGGCCTGGGATCGCCTGGCCATGCTCGAGCAGCACCGGGATGTCCGACAGTGGGGTTTGGTAGCGGGCAAAGCCCAGGGGCGTCACGTCCATGTCGCGCTGCACGAAACGCGTGCAGCACACCACCTCGCCCTTGCCGTAGCGCTGGCTGCCGGCGGAGCCGAGGTTGACGATCAGCTTGGGGCGCTGCTGCTGGATGGCCTTGGTCAGCGCGATGGCGGCATTGACCTTGCCGATGCCGGTGAACACCGTGTTGACGTGGGCGAACACGCTGCCGGCTTCGGCCTCGAGGGCGAAGACGAACAGGGTGTCGGCCAGGGGAATATGGGGGAATTGCTTGATCAGCATCATGGAGCGGGCGGTCCGAATGGCTAGCGAGGGCGCTGCCATTGTCGATGAACCCTGCCCGATTGCAAGTGTTGCACCGCGCCAGGCATTGCAGCGCCGGGTCGCCCCGGCACTGCGCTGGCCTCAATTACGAGCGGCCGCCCTTGTGGCCTGACTCGCGGTCCTTGTGCATGTCGGCATCCTTGCGGCCCGATTCGCGGTCCTGAGCCATGCCGCCGCCGGAGGATTGTCCGCCTTTGCGGCCGGCGTCGGATGCTTTCTGCCGGTCATTGGCGAAGTTGCCTGGGTTCTTGGTGCCACCCTGGCCGCCCTGGCTGCCGGTACGGCTGTTCTCTTTGTTAGCCATGGTCTGAAACCTCATGTGACTTCGAAAGTGCACGGCAAGATGCCGTACATAGGTTCGGAGTTCGGCGATAGCGAGGGATTCGTTTTATTGCCAAGCGTTCGGACCGGTGGCGTTAAATAAACGGCCTGGGTGTATTTGGTGCGCCGGGTTGTCAGCCGCCCTTGTCCAGCTGCCGCTGGCGCCTGCCCAGCCAGCCGCCGGTCACGCCCCAGGCCACGGCGAGCAGCGCGCCGATCAGCATCGCCAGCTGCGGGTGCTCGGCGAGCACGTCCAGGGCGCGCTTGAGCCAGCCACTCAAGGCGTCGCCGCCGCGGTACACCACGGTATCGATGAAGTTCTTGGCCTTGTACTTGTGCTCGGCCGGCAGCACGGTGAAGAGCATTTCCCGGCCGGGCCGCACCAGCGCGTATTCGCCCGCGCGCCTGGCCACCATGACCACCACGAAGGCTGCGAACACCGGCGCCAGCGCCAACCACAAAAAGCCTGCCGCCATCGCCAGCGGCACCGCCACCAGCAGCACGCCGACGCCCATGCGCCGGGCCAGGCGCCCGGTGATGAACACCTGGGTGAGGATCGCCAGGGCTTGCACCACGCTGTCGATCAGGCCGAACACCTGGGTCTGGCGGGTGCGGTCGGGAAAGGTCTGGCTGACGATGCGCGCCTGCTCGAAGTACAGGAAGGTGCTGACGCTGGCCAGCAGCACCACGAACAAGGCGATGCCCAGCAGGTACTTGGAGCGAAACACCGCCGTTGCCCCGGCAAAGGGGTTGCCACCCAGTGGCCGGGAAGCTGGCTGTGCGTTGTGGGCCGGCAGTGGCTGGCGGTCACGCCAGCGCTGCAAATAGCCGGCGGCCGCCATGCTGCCCAACAGCAACACCCCGGCGAGCATCACCAGCCCGGCATGGCCCAGTGGCGCGACCAGCAAGGCCCCGAGTATCGGGCCGCTCAGGCCGCCGAGGCTCGCCCCTGCCGCCAGCAGGCCGAACAGGCGTTTGCCCTGCGCGTTGCTGAACAGGTCGGTGAGCACGCTCCAGGCCAGCGAAATGGTCAGCAGGTTGAACACCGACAGCCAGATATAGAAGGCCCGCGCCTGCCACACGTCATCCGGGCTGCGGGCAAACAGCGCGGCGAACAGCAGCAGGTTGCTGACGAAGAACCCGTAGGTCCAGGGCAGGATATGCCGGCGCTGCACCTTCGAGGCCAGCCAGCCGAACAGCGGCAGGCATGCCAGGGTGGCGATGAAGGTGCCGGTGAACAGCCACTGCAGGTTGTCCACGCCCCCGGCCACGCCCATGGTTTCGCGCACCGGGCGCAGCATGAAGTAGCCGGTGAACAGCAGGTAGAACAGCGCCAGGCCCGCGACCACCGCAGGGCCTTCGCCGGGCTGGATGTTCAGCCCCTGGTCCAGCCGCTCGCGCCAACTGGCCATGGCTCAGGCAAATTGCTGGATCAGCGCCTGTTGCTGCGCCTGGGTGAGCAAGGGTGGCTGCCCGGCCTTGAGCTGGTCGAGCTGGCGTTCGGGGCGGCCGGTGGCGGGAATCACCGTGGTCACCGCCGGGTGGCTGATGGCGAACTTGAGAAACAGCTGCGCCCAGCTGCCGATACCGGCCTCTGCGGCCCAGGCCGGCAACGCCTGGTCCTTGACCTTGGCGAACAGCCGGCCATCGTCGAACGCCCGGTTGATCAGCACCGCGACGCCCTTTTCCTGGCACAGCGGCAGCAATTGGCGCGCCGCGTGCGGGGCGTTGACCGAGTAGTTGATCTGGATGAAATCTAGCGGCTCGCGGCGCACGATGCTGGCGACTTCGTCGTGGCCACTGTTGAGGTAATGGGTGATGCCCACGTAGCGGGTCTTGCCCTGCTGCTTGAGTTCGCGGGCGTAGGGCAGTTGCGTCTGCCAGTCGCGCAGGTTGTGGATCTGCAGCAGGTCGACCTTGTCGCTGCGCAGGCTCTTGAGGCTGCCGGCCCACTGGCGCTCGGCATCGGCACGGCTGTCGGCGGCGATCTTGGTGGCGATGAAGCATTGCCGGTGCCAGCCGCCCTCCTCCAGCAACTGGCCAAGCACGGCGTCGGCGCCGCCATAGTTCGGCGAGGTGTCGATGACTTTGCCGCCGCCATCGAAAAACGCCTTGAGCACCACCTTGAGCTGCTGGTATTCGGGCGAGCCCGGCGCTACCTCGAAACTGCCGGAGGTGCCAGCGCCGATCACTGGCAAGGCCTCGCCGCTGGACGGGACCTTGCGGCTGAGCAACTCGGGGGATGTGGCGGCGTGCAACCAGGGGCTGGCGGCCAGCACGCCCAAGGCCGCACCGGCTCGTAGGACATCGCGACGACCGTACATGGCAAAGCTCCCGTCATCAGTCGGAAACTTCCAAGGCTAGCCGCTCCGGCCTACCCGGGCCGGTGTTTCTGTATCGGGATGTTTTTGGCTCAACCCTGCAGCAGCAGGCTCAGGTCCAGGCCGGCCTCGGCCATGGGCGGGCACCAGTAGTAGCCGCCGGTCAGCGGGCGGCTGAAGCGGTACAGGCCATCGATGAGGCCGTCTTCCAGGCCGCTCATGCGCCGCAGCTGCACCTCGAAGGCTTCCAGGCTGTGGCCCAGGGCGACGAACGCCAGGCCCGCACCACGGCTGTCGGCCCAGGCCACCGAGCGGCGCACCATGAACGCCTCGGGCTCGAAGCTTTCCTGGGCGGTGCGTTTGACGTGGGCCGATTCGGGGGCGTCATCGAGCTCTTCGTTGTCGCTCAGGCGCCGGCCGATGATGTTGTCCTGGTCGGCCTGGGGCAGCGACTTGAAGTACTCCAGGTCGTGCTTCCACAGCTGGAAGGCGGCAAAGCTGGAGCCCGCCAGGCCAGGCTGCGCGTCAGTGAGGATGGCGGCATCGACGGCATCGGCGTCGACCGGGTTTTCGGTGCCGTCCTCGTAGCCGGTCAGGTCGTGGCCACCGCGGTGCAGGAAGCCGTCAACGCTGTCGGCCAGGCGCAGGGCCGGGGCCAGCGCTTGTTCCAGGGCCTGGGCCTGCAGCAGCAGGTCGCCGCGCTCCTCGCCACGCAGCCACAGCCACAGGGCGTGCTGGGTGCTCGGGTTTTCCACCGCGGCATCCAGCTGCGGGAATGCGCGCAGGCCCGGCACCTCGCGGCCCAGCGCCTTCACCAGCGGTGCACCGATGCCGACGATCAGGCGCTGGCCATCCACGTGCGGCAGCAGTGCATCCAGCGCCGCAGGCAGCGCTTCTGGCGCCTGCAAGGTGAAGAACAGGTGGCGAGCGTGGGGCGGCACGGGGGTGGCAAGCAGACCTTGCTGGAACGGCATGACAGGCTAATCCTTTGGCTAAAAGCGCGAATGCTACTGCGCAAGCACCGCTACCGCAACGCGGCCAATGCCGCAGGCTTGCGGCATGCCAGGCTTGCGGATAGCATGGTTAGCATCGAAATGTGGTAATCATGATTGCCACAAGGAGGAACCATGACCCAAGCAGCAGACGTCTTCAGCATCGGCCACCCCGCTGTCGGGAACGTGCGCGAGTTATTGGCGCGCCTGGAGAAAGCCAAAGGCAGGGCTCACGCCAAGACCGGCATCGTCATCGAAGTGAATGCCGACAGCGCCAAGCAGCTGGATGTCTACGTCAGCGCCCTGGAAATGCTCGGGCAATACTTTTCCGAGCGCGTGGCAGGAGCGCCCGAGGAGGCCGTCAGGCTGATCGTGCAAGCCTTGGTTCCGGCCAAACCAGTCACTTCGACCCAGCTCAAGCAGGCTCAGATGCTGGCCAAAGCCAAGACCGCCGTGCTGCATAGCGGCGATTGGGTGACCGCCGGCGAAATCGCCAGCCTGGCCAACTTCAGTGCAGCCAACCCCAGCGCGCAACCGAGCAAGTGGAAGCGTGACAAGCGCCTGTTCGCCATCCGCCATGAAGGTGTCGACTACTTCCCGCTGTATGGGCTCGATGAAACGGCCAGCTACCGGCCATTGCCGGTGCTCAAGGAATTGATTGCGGTGCTGGCCCCCATGAAAGATGGCTGGGAAATGGCGTACTGGTTCATGTCGGTGAACGGCTGGCTTGGCGCCAAGCGCCCGCAAGACATGCTGCGCAGCGCGCCAGAACAGGTTCTGGCAGCGGCCAGGGAAGAGGTTGCCGGTATCACCCATGGCTAAATCACCCAGGCTACCGATAGCCGGCCAGGTGCTGAACCTTTCGTTCACCACCCTCCCGGCCGGCACCCTGCTCCATCGCATACACAGCAACCGCTACGGCCCTGCGCAATACAACCTCAGCGGCATGGGAAATGCCCGTTTCAGCCCGATCAGGGACGCCACTGGCCAGGTCATCCCTACGCTGTATGCAGGCACGACATTCCACTGTGCGGCCATGGAAACCCTCTTCCATGACATACCCTACGCACCCGGTTTCAAAGCCGTGCAACAGCGTCGATACGCCGGCAACCTGCATTCGCAAGTTGTGCCAGGCCGTGATCTGCAGCTGGTCGACTTGTCCAGCAAGGCCCTGCGGTTACTGGGCGTGCCTCGTTCACAGCTGATCGATACCGAGGCCGAACGCTACCCCTACACACGCCAATGGGCCGAAGCGATCCATGCATTCGCCCCGCAAGCGCATGGGTTGCGCTGGATATCTCGGCAGGATGACGAGGCGCTGGCCATCGTGTTGTTCGGCGACCGATTGGCAGACGCTGACCTGCAATCGCTTGCGCCTAGCCGAGACGTGTTGAATGACCCTGCGGCCTTCGCCGATTTGCTTGACCTCGCCGAGCGCATAGGGGTGCTGCTGCTGCCTGACGCGGACTAGCATGACGCGCCAGCATTTAGTAATAAAAAGTTACTAAGTACTGGCGCTTTGCAATTAGCTATCGCAAAAGGCCCACCTAGACTCTGCGCATCCTTTATCCGAGAGCCTGCCCATGACCGCCTCGCCGCTGCTCACCGCCTTCCTGCCGCTGGCCCTGGGCATCATCATGCTGGGGCTGGGCCTGTCGCTGACCTTGGCCGACTTCGCCCGGGTGGTGAAATACCCCAAGCCGGTGGTGGTCGGGCTGGTGTGCCAGATCCTGCTGCTGCCGTTGCTGTGCTTCCTGATCGCCAACGGCTTTGGCCTGGAAGCGGCCCTGGCGGTCGGCCTGATGCTGCTTGCCGCCTCGCCCGGCGGCACCACCGCCAACCTGTTCAGCCACCTGGCCCATGGCGATGTGGCGCTGAACATCACCCTGACGGCGGTGAATTCGCTGATCGCGATCCTCACCATGCCGCTGCTGGTTAACCTCTCGCTCGGCTGGTTCATGGCCTCGGACCAGGCCATCCCGCTGCAGTTCGCCAAGGTCATGCAGGTGTTCGCCATCGTGCTGCTGCCGGTGACGCTGGGCATGCTGATCCGCCACCTGACGCCGGCCTTCGCCGCGCGCATGGAGAAACCGATGAAGCTGGTGGCGGCGCTGTTTCTGGCGTTCACCATCATCCTGGCACTGGCCAAGGACTGGCAGACGGTGGTCGAGTACGCACCCGTGGTGGGCCTGGCGGCGCTGCTGTTCAACCTGGTCAGCCTGGCCGTGGGCTACTGGGTGCCGCGCTTGCTGAGCATCCCCAAGCGCCAGGCGATTGCCATCGGCATGGAAATCGGCATCCACAACGGCACCTTGGCGATCGCCCTGGCCTTGAGCCCATCACTGCTGAACAACGCCACCATGGCGGTGCCGGCGGCGCTGTACAGCCTGATCATGTTCTTCACCGCCGGGGCGTTCGGCTGGTGGGTGAGCCGTGGCCACGCTGGCGTGCAGGCGCAGGGTGAAACCGCGAACTGACGCTCAGCCGCGATCGCGCCGGGCCTGCAACTGGCGCTTGAGCACCTTGAGCGGCGGCGCGTAGAAAAAGCCGAACGACACACTGCCGGTGCGCCCCTTGACCGCATGGTGCAGCTGGTGGGCGCTGTGCAGGCGCTTGAGGTAGCGGTTCAGCGGTCGTGGCTGGCGCGGCCAGTGGCGGTGGAAGAAACCGTCGTGTGCCAGCACGTACAACAGGCCATAACCCGCAACGCCAGCGCCAACCCACTGCAGCGGCGCATGCCCGGCCTTGCCCAGCGCCACCAGCGCGGCGGCGATCAGGCCCAGGGCCACCAGGTACAGGTCGTTGGTCTCGAGCATGCCCAGCTGCGGCTCGTGGTGCGAGCGGTGCAGCCACCAGCCCCAGCCATGCATGATGTACTTGTGTGCCAGCGTGCCGACACCTTCCATGGCCACCAGGGTGCCGATCAGCACGAGGAAATTGAACAGCATGTAACGGTCCGGGGTGATGGCGAAGAGTCGCGCAAGGGTACCGATTGCCGGGGCTTTTTTCCATGCAGGCGTGACCGGTTGAGGGCGCTTGGCGATGAAGCCATTGTCATCTTTTTACCCTTGACCCCTGCGGCCGCTGGGCGTATGGTCCGCGTCGCAATTTTGCATCCCTGAACAGGAGCCCTGCTTTGGACAGTAGCCCCAGTCGCTTGCGACAGGCCCACTCGGCGAGCTAGTCCGGCAGCGTTCTGCCACTGTCTCGCCTTCGGCCAGACGGTGGAATTCACCCCCAGCCCCTTGCGGCTGCATTCCCCCCTCTTCCCTTCGTGGTCCTGCGCATTTCTGGTTTTTTTGAACCGCGCCCTTGCTGTGGCGTTCGAGCGGGCATTTGCCCGCGCAAGAGGTTTGCTATGGATTGGAAAGTCTTTTTGCTGCGTGTCAGCATCGCCCTGCTGCTCGGTGCCCTGATCGGCGCCGAGCGCCAACTGCGCCAGCGCCTCACGGGCCTGCGCACCAACGCGCTGGTCAGCACCGGCGCCTGCCTGTTCGTGCTGATGACCCAGGCCGTGCCGGGCATGGCCCCCACCGATGCCTCACGGGTTGCCGCCTATGTGGTGTCCGGTATCGGCTTTCTCGGCGGCGGCGTGATCATGCGCGACGGCTTCAACGTGCGCGGCCTGAACACCGCCGCCACCCTCTGGTGCACCGCCGCGGTCGGCGTGCTGTGCAGCCTGGGCCTGCTGCTGGAGGCGACTTTGGGTAGCCTGGTGGTGCTGTGCGCGAATATCCTGTTGCGCGATATCGCCCAGCGCCTGGATCGCCAGGAGGTCTTGCCTGCCAGCGAGGTGGAACAGCGCTTCGAGGTGCGCATCGTCTGCCGCGCCGAAGACGAGATCCAGGTGCGCAGCCTGATGCTGCACAGCCTGGGCGACCCGGACTTGCGCCTGCAGTCGCTGCTCAGCGAAGACCTGCCCAACCCGGCGCGCCTGGAAGTGCGTGCCGAGCTGCTGGGCAACCCGCAGGCGCCGGCGCTGCTGGAGCGCCTGGTGAGCCGGGTGAGCCTGGAGAAAGGCGTGAGTTCGGTGCGCTGGCAGTTGCAGCCGCTGGAAATGACCCCGGATTAAGGAAGCCGCAATGCATGTACGCCCTGCCCGCCACGACGATGTTGCCCAACTGATGGCCATCGAGCGCTCTGCCGCGCACGCCTTCGCCCAACGCCCGGAACTGGCCTGGCTGGCCGACGCCGAGGTGCTGGGCGAGGATGCCCACCAGAGGTTCATCGACAGCGGCTGCAGCTGGGTGGCGCAAGCTGCCCAGGGCCAGGCGCTGGGCTTTCTCTGCGCCAGCCAGCAGGGCCAGGCGCTGCATGTCGAAGAACTGTCCGTGCGCCTGCAGGCCCAGGGGCAAGGCATCGGCCGGCGTCTGCTGGATGAGGCGGTCGCGGCTGCCCGGCACCGAGGGCTGCGGGAACTGACCCTGACCACCTTCGCCGATGTGCCGTGGAATGCACCTTTCTATAGCCGTTACGGCTTTGAAGTGATTGCCCACGACCAGCTTGGCGCCACCTTACGCGCACGGCTGGCCGACGAGCGCGCGCATGGCCTTAAGGGCCGCTGCGCAATGCGCCTGGTGCTGGGCTGAGCGCCAGCTTCAGCGCTGCTTGCGCGTGCCCAGCTCGATCCACACCGGTGCATGGTCGCTGGCCTTGGCTTCATTGCGCACCCAGGCGTCCACCCCGGCAGCCTTGAGGTACGGCGCCAGTTGCGGATTGAGCAGCAGGTGGTCGATACGCAGCCCGGCGTTGCGTGCCCAGTGGTTGCGAAAGTAATCCCAGAACGTATAGACACGCTCGTCCGGGTGCAGGTGGCGGATGGCGTCGACCCAGCCCTGCTCGAGCAATGCCTGGAATGCCTGGCGCGACTCGGGTTGCAGCAGCGCGTCCTTGAGCCAGGAACGCGGGTTGTAGATGTCGAAGTCAGTGGGCACCACATTGAAGTCGCCGGCCAGCAGCGTCGGGTGCCCGTTGCCGTAGAGCGCGCGGGCGTGGGCGATCAGGCATTCGAACCAGCGCAGCTTGTAGTCGAACTTGGGGCCGGGTTGCGGGTTGCCGTTGGGCAAATAGAGGCAGCCGACCAGTACGCCATGGGCGGCGGCTTCCAGGTAGCGGCTCTGGCTGTCTTCCTCCAGGCCCGGCAAGCCCCGGCGCACTTCCAGCGGCTGGGTGTCGCGCGCCAGGATGGCGACCCCGTTCCACGAGGGTTGGCCATGGTGCAGGCAACCATAGCCTGCGGCTTCGATCGCCTCGCGGGGGAATTGCGCGTCCGCTGCCTTGAGCTCCTGCAGGCAGGCGATGTCGGGCTTTTCCTTTTCCAGCCATGCCAACAACGCCGGTAGCCGGCTGCGGATGCCATTGATGTTGAAGGTGGCGATGCGCAGGGCTTTCATGCGTCGGGGTCGTCCACGTGGGCTTGCACGGCTTCCTCCAGCGCATGCCCATGGGCCTGGTCGGCCAGGGCCTTGAGCGCCAGCCAGTCGTCCCAGTCGATGGCGCCGTCGTCGCGCAAGGCTTCGGCGGTGCGCACCAGGTCGTGGTGGTAGGCATCCGGGGATTCACGCCGGTAACTGGCATCATCGTACTGGGCATACCACGCCTCCAGCTCGGGGATGCTGCGTTCGATGCTCATGGCCTTGCTCCTTCGGCAACCTTTGAAGGTGTGAGCGTTGCCGCGGCGCATCGTTCAACGGCAACGCCCAGCGTTCACTGCCCCTTGCCGGCCGCTTTGCCTTCGGCCAACTGGGCACGGCAGGCCTTGAGCGACTCATCGCGCTTGAGCAGCTCGTCCTGCAGGTATTGCAGCTGGCGCCCCTGCTCTGAACTCAGGCCACGCTGGTGCTCCAGGCTCTGCTCCTGGGCCTGCAACTGGCGGCGCATTTCTTCGCTGGCGCCCTGGGCCTGGGCCAGGATCGTGCGCAAGCCCTGGATCTGCGCATCGCGCTGCTCCAGCAACTGCTCCTGCACCTCGCGCTCGCTGCTGGCCTGGCGGTGTTCGCCAAGCAGGCGCTCGTTGTCGCGGTGAAGGCGCGTGAGTTCGTCCTGCTTGACGATCATGCCCTGCTGCAACTGGCGCAATTCGACCTGAAGCTGTTGCACCTGGGTTTCGTGGCGGCGTTGATCCTGCTCGCGCTGTTCGCGGCTGGCGCTGCGGTAGTGCTCCAGGGCATCGCGGGCGTGGCGGTGTTTTTCCTCCAGCGAGCGCACTTGCTCATCCTTGTCGGCCAGGCGCACCTGCAACTCGCCCAGCGCCTGGTTGAGGCTGGCGCTGCGCAGTTGCTCGGCCTGCAGCGTGCTGTGGGTGGCGGCCAGGCGCTCCGATTCGGCAGCCAGGGCCTGGGCCTGGATCTGCTGTTGCTGGTTGGCCGCCGCCAACGCCTGCTGCGCCAGTTGCAGCTGCGCGTCGAGCTGTTCGCGCTGCTGCTCGAACGCCGCCTCTGCCTGCTCGATGCGAGCGTCGCCCTCCTCCTGCAACTGCGCTGCCAGTTGCGCCACCAGCTTGGTCAACGGTTCGCTGAGCGCGTCCACGCCCTGCAGTGCAGCGGGCTTGAGCACCTCCAGCTCCTTGAGGTAGCGGTGGATGGTGGTTTTCGAACCTGTATTACCCAATTGGATACGTACTGCATCGATGCTTGGGTGTTCGCCGCGGGCGATCAGCACTTGCCGCGCCTGCTGCACTACCGCCTTGTTGATACCGCCCCGGGCCATGCCTTGCTCCTACGATTTCGTACCATGATACGTATTATGTAATTACAGGTGTATTTTGATCGTTTACGCGACCCTGATCAATGTATTTCTCACATTGAATAATCACGGCTTATCGCATGTTAATGGCTTAAGCGCTCGAAAGCCGGGCTGGAATGCAGCGACTCGGTACGACACCGCCTGCTAAGGTCATCCCTGCACGCTTGAGGATTGGCAGGATCAAACGCATGCTCGACCGGCCTTCACCCTGGCGCAGCCTGGTCCACTTCTGGCAAGGCATCCGCGCCGAGTTCGTCACCCCCGAACGCCTCCCCCAGCGCCTGCTGGACGAGATGGAGACGTTGATCTCGGTACTGCTGGCCATTGCCATGGCCCACTACCTGAACGTGGAGAACGTCGGCTGGGCAGCGTTCAGCGGCTACATGGTGATGCGCTCGAGCCTGCACGACAGCGTCTATCGCGGTGGCTTGAGAATCATCGGCACGGCCGCAGGCGCCATGGCGGCGATGCTGTTGGTCACCCATGCCGGCCTGCCCGGCCACTGGCTGGGGCTGGTGATCGGCCTGGTCGGCGCTGGCACGCTGCTGTGCGCGATCCGCCAGGCGCATGGCTATGCCTGGCTGTTCACCGGGCTGACGTTCGCCATGGTCACCCTTTCGGCGTTCAACAGTGGCAACGCCGATGCGGTGCAGCACTTCGCCAGGACGCGTATCGAGGAAGTCGCCTGCGGCACGGTGGCCTGCTGGTTCGTCGCCTTGCTTTCAGGCCAGACCGTCCGGCGTGCGTGGTCCGGCAAGCTGGCTGGCGTGAGCCCGGAGCCGGCCAAGGCCAGCGGCGGCATCGACCGCTACACCCTGCGCCATGTGGCCCAGGCTGGAGTGGCCTTGGCGCTGCTGCCGCTGCTGGGGCGCTGGCTTGGGGTCGATGGCCTGAGCCAGGCCGCGATCACCATCATGGCGGTGATGATGGTGCCACCTGCGGCCCTGCTGCCCGGCAGCCGCGTCGTCGCCACCCGTAACATCCACCGGCTGGTCGGCTGCGCGGCAGGCGCCGCTTGCGCGGGCCTGGCACTGTGGCTGATCGGGACCAACTGGCTGGCGATGACCTTGATGATGTGCATCGGCGTGATGCTGGGCAGGCATATCGAAAACAGCAACCGCCCGTTTGCCTATGCAGGCACTCAGTTTTCCCTGGTGTACCTGGTGGTGATGGTGCCCGACGCTTACCTGCATGCCAGCCCGGAGCCCGGGCTGGTGCGCCTGGAAGGCATCATCGTGGGGTTCGTGCTGATTGCGCTGATGCGCCTGGCCAATGCATTCATTCGCCAGGACGCACCCGCACGCTGACGCCTCACCACTGGTAGCCGATGCCGACCGCCACGCCAGTGTCACCTTGGCTGGTGGTGCTGCCCTGCAGCTTGGTCACCCACTTGCCGCTGTCGGAGATCTTCGACACGCCGATCGCCACCGCACTCTGCCCGCGGTAGTTGCCAGCCCCGGCGGCCGCCATGCTCGCGCCCGGCGCGTAGGGCTGGGGCAGCGTGGCCATGGCCATGGCGCCGGCAATGCCCGAGCTGAGGATGTCGTCCTGCTTCTTCAGGTCGTGGCGCAGGGCGTTGTAGCGCGCATCCGAGTAGTCGTAGAACTGGTCGGCAAAGCCGCCGATGCTCTGCTGCAGCTGCTTGACGTTCACCGCATCGGTCGCCGCCGTGCCCGCCGCCACATGGGTGATCTGCCGCTCGTTGCCGGCGCTGCCGACCGAAACACTGTCGGCGCGCTCGGCCACCGAGTTGGCGCCCAGCGCGACCGAATTGTCGGCCTGGGCCTGGGCGTTGTTGCCCAGCGCCGTGGCGTTGCGCCCACTGGCGTGCGAGCGCGTGCCGATGGCCGCGCTGTTGGCGCCGGAGGCCTGCGCACCCGCCCCGCCGGCTACCGCATCGACGCCCGTGGGGCGTGGCTTGGGTTGCTGGCTGGTGTTGTTCACCTGGAACATGCCGTCGGCGCCGTTCTGTACATTGCTCACGTTGCCCTCGACCTGGACGACCCGGTTGTCCAGATGGCTGACATTGCTGGTGACGTTGGCAATCTCGCTGTTGACGTTGTGGATGGAGTCGTCGGTGTACTGCTTGGCTTGCGTGACCGCTCCATCGAGCTGGCGCAGGTTGACGGCATCAAGGGCTTCCTTGCCATCGGCCACGTTGCTCAAGGTGCGCGTCTGGCCGGTCGCGGCATTGCCCACCGACACGGTGCCGGCACTGGCGTTGGCGGCGTTGGAATACTTGCCGGTGTAACTCTGTGCACCGCGGCCGTTGTCGCTGGCGCCCTGGCCCAGAGCCACGCTGCCATCGGCCGTGGCACTGGCGCTGTCGCCCATGGCCAGCGAACCCTTGCCGCTGGCCTGGGCGGCGGGGCCGACCGCGACGGCGTCGGCACCGCTGGCGACCGCGTCGGGCCGGGTCGAGTTGGCGTGGAAGTACTTGATCCCGCCGCCGTTGTTGAGGGTGGTGATGGTGTTGTCGATTGCGGTCACGCGCCCGTCGATGTTGGTGACCCTCACGTTGGTCTCGTTGAGCTGGGACAGGTTCACCGCATCGCTGTCATCCTCCCCGCGGGCGACATTGGTGATTTTGCTGCCGCCCGTCTTGCTCACGCTGTTATAGGGGCTGCCACTCAGGGTGATGCGCCCGTGGCTGTTGTCGTCGTACATCACTGCGTCAGCGACCGCGCCGCTGGTGATGGCTTTGAGCTGGGCGACGTTGACCCCATCGGTGTCCTCGGCGCCGGCTGCCAGCCCGGTAAGGCGGCGGTTGCCAATGTTGACCTCGCCCATGGCCGTACCACCCACCAGGTAGGCCTGCTGGCCCAGGCTGCTGCCATTGGCAACGGCCCCGGCCCCCAGGGCGACGCTGCCGCCATGGCTGGCAGTGGCGCCCATGCCGATGGCGACCGCGTCCGCGCCGGTGGCCGACGCATCGGTGCCGGTGGAGTTGGCGTGGAAGTACTTGGTGCCCTGGTTGAAGATGTTCTCGACATTGCCTTCCACGTTGGTCACGCGGTTGTCGAGGTGGGTGACCTTGGTCACGGCCCCATCCACCTGCTGGTTGGTCGCGTTGAGCTGCGAGCCATTGACCGCATCGGTGGAATAATCGGTCAGCGCACCTGCGGCGACGTTGGTCAGCACTTGCGCGGAGCCCGGCGCATAGGCATCGCCGCCACTGGCAATCAGCGACAGCTGGTCGGTACCGGTGCGCTGCACCGGGCCAAGGGTGCCGTTGCTGATGTTGTTGATGTTGCTGGTGACGTTGCTGATGGCGGTGGTGTTCTGCTCCACCTGCTGGTTGGTGGCGTGCAGTTGCGAGCCGTTGACCGCGTCGGTGGAGAGCGCGTCGACATCACCGGCAGCCACCTGGGTGATCTTCTGCGCATAAGGGCTGCCGTGGCTGGCATCGTAGGCGTCGAGCGACGGGTTCCACTGCAGCGCGTCCTGCTGCAGGGCGAAAATGTTGGCGGCGTTGTACGTCACCCGTCCATCGAGGTTGGCAACGGCATCGCCGACGTTGTTCACCTGCGTGCCATCGAGGTTGTAGCTGGGGGCGGAGATCGAGCCGTCCGGGTTGACTGCGGCGCCGCCGCCCAGCCCATTGGCAGTAGCGTTGGCCAGGGTATACAACTGCGAGCCGTTGATGGCATCGGTGGAGGTCTGGTAGACCCCGCCGTTGGCTACGTTGTTGAGCACCTGCGCAGCCCCCGGTACATAGGCATCGCCGCCCGCCGCGACCAGTGACAGCTGGTCAGTGCCGGTGCGCTGCACCGGGCCGATGCTGCCGTTGCCGATGCTCTCGGTGACGTTGCTGAGCTGCTGGTTGGTCGCCGCCAGTTGCGCGCCATTGACCGCGTCCAGGGAGCCGGCGTTGATATCGCCTGCACCGACATTGCTGACCTTCTGGCCGCCGGCATCGATGCCGCCAAGGGTCACGCTGGGGCCGCCAGCGATGGTGAGGCCGTAGCTGGCTACCCAGGTATCGCCCAGGCTCACCGAATCAAGCACGAGGTTGCCGGCGAAGGTGATCGGGGCCGGGTCGCTCTCTTGCGCCAGCACATTCACCGCGCACAGCCCGCTCAAGGCACACAGACCAAGCACCGCCACCGCGCGGGCGGCCTTGCCGGCGCTGTGGGCGTGTTCGGAGGCTACACACCAGCAATGCTGGGCTCTGGACCATACAACACGATAAATCCTGTTCATGATGAGCTCCCGCCAGGGCTGAACCCTGGGCTGAGTAGGAAGGCAACAAAGGGGGAAATGGATCAGCGCGAAGACAGCTGCAAGGCGCGGCTGGTCTGGATCAGCAGCGGGCGCTCGAGTGCACTGGGGCGCGACTGCTGGAGTGCGCGCTCATAGGCGCGTAGCGCACTGCTGTGGTCCTGGCGCACGTACTCGAGGTAGCCGCCGGCGAACAGCCCTGCTTCGGTGCGCAGGTCGCGCTTCACGGCATCGGGCGCTTGCAGTTCGTCGATGCCGGCGAACACTGCCGAGATGTCCGACTTGCCCTGGTAAAGGGCCAGCAGCGCGCGCTGCGGCGCGGTAGCGGGCTTGATCGCTTGCGCCTGTTTCTGCAGGCGAGCACGGATGGCCGCAGGCTTGACCCCGGTATCGCTGGCGGTGCGCGCTGCCAGCCACAGGTTCCACAGGCCTGCGTAGCCTTTGACCTGGGCGCTGGTGGCCTGCAGGCGCAGTTGCTCGAAGGCCTTGCGCGCCGCGTCGAACCGGCCCAGTTCAGCCAGGTTCACCGCCGATGAAAGGGCGATCACCTGCGCCTGGTCGCTGCCCTTGAGCGCGTCGTAGAACTGCCGGGCGCGCATGTGGCGCCCGTTGGCGTCTTCGATGAAGGCCTGTTCGGCCAGGGCGCGGTTGCCGCCCTGCCCTTGCGCGCCCGCTTGCACCAGCAGCGCCTGGGCGCCACCGAGGTCACCGGCGAGCAAGCGTGCATGGGCCTGCAGCACCAGCGGCTGGGCTGCCGGGCTTGGTGGCGGCAAGGGTTGCGCGGTAGCGGCAGGTTCGGCCAGGGCCAGGCCAGCTTCGAGGCACACGGCCAGGGCCAGCGCACAAAGTACGCCCGGGCGGCAGTGGGTGGAGCGGTGCGAATGGCGGATCATGGTGGCAACTCCTGAAAGGTTTCGAGTTGCACACAGGCTATTGGAGCCCTGGCGGGAAAGAACTCAGAGTCCTCCTGAAGCCGCCATCAGAGTTGTTCCTCAATGCCGCCCGCCTGGGGCAGGTTCAGTTCCAGCTCGAGCGCCAGTTGCTGCTCATGGCAGCCGTGGGCGAAGTTGCCTTGCAGGTACTGCGCCACGCGCTGGCAATGGTTGAAGTCGATGACGCTCTGCAGCCCGGCTTGCCCGGTCAACTCCAGCCGCGCCTGAACCTGGCCCTGGCCACGCACGCACATGTCCAGGTGGATCCAGACCGGGTTGTCGGGGCCGAGCTGGAACAGGCCGATGGCGGTGGTCACCCAGTCGCGCAAGGCCTCGGTGTCCAGCCACACGCGTCGGGTATCGATGCGCCGCACGCCGAACAGCGACTGCGGATGGCCGATCAGGCAACGGCCGATGAACGTGGGCAGGTCGCAGACTTGCACCGGTGGCGTGTCTCCCGTGTGCGGCGAGGGGTATGGATGCTGCAGCCGCTTCAGGCGGCTGGCCAGGCTGGACAGCCCGGGGGTGGCCGGGTGCAATGCCAGGGCCGCGACACTGGCGGCCAGTTCGTCCAATGACGCCTGGTGCAAATCCGCCTGCAGCCTGGCCTGTGCCTGGGCCGCGAGCCAGCGATCACGCAGGCTCACCAGCTGCCCTTCGCTTTCGGTGATGTCCTGCAGGCCACCCAGCACCCCGCAGGCATGCCCCTGGCTGTCGCGGTAAGGCACCATCCAGTAATGAATCACCCGGGCTTGGCCAAAAATCTCTACCCGTGTGGTGAGGGCCAACGGCGCACCTTCGAGCGCGATGCGGGCGAAGCCTTCGGGCAAGGTCTTGCGCACGGCCGGGGAAAACCAGCGGGCCTCGGCGAACCCCGAGCCCAAGGCTTCTTCGGCCGTGAGGCGGTAGTAATCGAGAAAAGGCTGATTGCAAAACAGCAGCCGGCCCTCGGTGGTGCGCACGAACATGGGGTTGGGCGCGGCATCCACCAAATTGCGCAACAGGCCCAGCTCGGCCGGAAGCGCCTCGGCGGTCGTCGCCCCGCTGGCTTGCTGGCCCGCCACCAGGCCGTTGCGCCGGGCAATTTCGGCCAGCTCCACATTGGAGCTGACGTGGAGCTTTTCCAGCAGGTGCGCCTTGTAGGTGCTGACGGTCTTGAAGCTGATGCGCAGCTGCTCGGCAATGCGCAGGTTCGAGCGCCCTTCGGCGATCAACTGCAACACCGCCGACTCGCGGGGAGTGAGGTTGTCCAGCTCGCTGCTGCCGCCCGGCTGCATGTACTCGCGGGCAAAATGGCCGCGGCCGGCCAAGACATCGACGATCGCCTTGCGCAGGCTGGCCACCTCCTCGTGCTTGCCGACGAAACCACTGGCGCCGGCCTTGAAGCACAGCGGCGCGAAGTGCGCCGGGTTCTGCTGGCTGTAGACCAGCACCTTGTGGCTGGCATCGCGGGCGCGCAGGCGGCGCAGCAAATCCAGGCCGCCTGGCCCGGGCAAGGCGAGTTCCAGGATCACCAGGTGCGGGTTGCACTGGCGTGCCAGGGTCAGCGCCGTGAGCACGTCGGCCGCTTCCTGCACCTCCTCATGCCCCATGTCTGCCAACAGGCTGCGCAGCGCGCTGCGCACGATCGGCATGGCGTCGGCAATGAGCACTGTGGCCATCAGGTTTCTCCCTGGCTTGTCCATTGAGTGCTCAAAGCATAGGTGCAGCCCAGGCATTACATCAGCTGTGGTCCAGGCCCATCTGCCAGAAGTCCGCTTCCAGGCGCGATGCCTGGCCGAAAATCGCGGCCAGGTCGACGAAACGCTGCTCGGTCATGCTCCGCGCAGCCAGCTCATCGAGGTGCTTGCGCGCTGCAGCGGCCACGCCCTGGTAAGCCTCGCCGGCATACTCGCCAATCCATTCGCGGTAGGGGTGGTTGCTGAGGTCGCCGATCTGCTCGGTCAGGGCCCGGCCGATTTCTGCGTAGCCGATCACGCAGGGTGCCAGCGCTACATGCAGCTCGAGCAGATCGCCCGCGGCGCCGCAGTCCAGCACGTAGCGCGTGTAGGCGACGGTGGCCTGGTGCTCCGGCGCCGCTTGGATATCGGCCTGGGTCAGCCCCCAGCGGGCGCACAGGCGCAGGTGCAGTTCGGTTTCATCGAGGATGGCCGCAAGGCCGGCCTGGGCGGCGCGGATGTCGGCGGGCAGGCGGCTTTTGTAGGCGGCCAGCGCCCAGGCCCGGGCGAACTGGATGAGGAACAGGTAATCCTGCACCAGGTAGGTACGGAACGCCGCCTCCGGCAAGGTGCCCTCGCCCATCTGGCGGACGAAATCGTGGTCGACGTAGCTGGCCCATTGCGGCGCGGCGGCCGCTTTCAGGCGTGCAAAGATATCCATGGTCAAGCGTGCTCCTCGTAGATGGCGTCGAAGAAGGCCAGTTCCAGCGCCACGCTGCGCGCGTAGAAATCGCGGCTCAGTTCAGCTTCCTGTGGCCCCACCCGGTCCAGTTCCGCTTGCAGGAAGGCGACGAAATCGGCAAACGCTGGGTTGTCGTGCAGGGTGATCCATTCGGCGTGGACGAAATTGGCCGGCAGCGGCTTGGGCGCCTTGAGTGCCCAGTCCAGGTACAGCCCTTCGGCGACGTTGAGCACAGCCAGGGCAGCGGCGTAGGAACGGGTGGCGGCCGCTTCGCGCATGATCGCCTTGAAGCCTGCGGTGGGCACAGTGTCTTTTGGCTCGGTGCGTTGCGCCGGGCTCACGTCCAGGGCCTCGAAGGCGCGCAGGAAGTAGGTGTTCTCGTCGCTGCAGATCATGCCGGCGAAGCGGCCAAGGCGCAGGCGTGCGTCGAAGGTGTCGGCCGTGGCGATGGCGGCGCCGAGCAGGGTCACGAAGCTGTCGATGAAGCGGTGGTCCTGGACCAGGTAGCGGACCATGATCGGGTCGGCCACGCTGCCGTCGCAAAGCTCGGTGACGAAGCGGTGGCCAACGGCGGCCGACCAGGTTGGCTGGTTCTGGCGACGCAGGGTTTCGCTGAAGCGTTCGGTCAAGATGCTGTCCTCCATGGGGGTGACAGCGAGACCGTTCTGGTTGGGCATGAAGCGGCCTCGCAGTGAGGCCGGCAAAAAGGCAGGTCGGCAGTCCCATCCCTTCGCCGGCATGATCCGGATCAGGTTCGAAGGGTCACCGCGCCTGTCAGCGGTTTCTCAGCCCGTTGCCGGGCTCCCCTTGGTGGTCAGCAGGTATACAGGAGGATAGCTACGACGCCAAGCGCCATTTCCGTCTTGCCATTTGCCAGGGGCCCGCGAAAACGGGCCTGGCCAGCTGTGGGCGGGGCGCTGAAAGCTTAAAGGCAAATTGCCACCAGTCATGAGCCTGTCATCTGCCTGTCGTATTTTTTCGGCCACTACCCAGGGTCGGGAATACCAGCAGTGATACGCCGTTCGCTCTCCTCTACTGGCCTTTTGCGCCTGTTGATCCTGATGCTGTGTGCCGCCACCCTGACCTTCCTCTGGGGGCTGTACTTCAGCCAGAAGGCGGCCGCGCGCCAGGATGCGCTGTCGGCCAAGGCCGCCGAGCACCTGAACCTGGCCAGCGTGGTTGCCGAGAACCTGCGCCAGCTGGTGGACCGCGCCCAGGCCGTGGGCCGCGTGACCCAGGAGGACATGAAGGTACTGCGCCAGGACAACCTGAGCCTGGCCCGCCTGCTCGCCGAAGACCCGGTGTTCAAGCGCATGAGCCTGTACGACCGCCAGGGCCGGCTGCTCTCGGCCAGCCACGGCGACGAGGCCACGCAGCTGCCGGCCGACTGGCTGCGGCAACTGAGCCTGCACGTTGCCCATTACGGCTTCAAACCCTTGCTGCCGCGCATCGCCGCCGACAACACCCCCGCCCCGCTGCCGAACTGGCGCCTGCCGTTTCTGCTGCCGCTGACCAACCTGCCGGGCCGCGAGGTCGACCACATCCTCGTGGTGCAGGTCGACATCGGCTACCTGGCGGTGCTGTTCCAGCACATCGACCTGGGCAGCAGCGGGCTGATGCGCCTGCTGCAGGACGACGGCGAGGGGCGCCTGCGCATCGACAGCAGCGGCGTGGTGGTGGCCGACGACAGCTTCGAACCCGGCCTGCAGGGCAGCGACAACGCCTCCGGCCTGCTCACCCAGTACGCTGCCGGCAACGCCTACCAGAGCCTGTACCGGCGCGTTGCCGAGCGCGGTTTCAGCGTGGTCGTCAGCCAGCGCTACGACGAGATCCTCGGGCCTTCCGCGCTTGCCTACTCGCGCCAGTTCTGGCTGAACCTGAGCATGACCCTGATGATTCTCGCAAGCCTGGCCTGGACCTTGCGCCTGCTGCGCAAGCGCCAGGAGGCGTTCAGCGCCCTGGAGCATGCCCAGCAGGTCAACCAGCAACTGATCGGGCGCCTGGAGGACGAGCACCGGCGCAGCAGCCATGCCGCCGCCACCGACCACCTCAGTGGCCTGCACAACCGCCGCCAGTTCGTCGAAGTGGCAGGCCAGGCCCTGACCCGCCAGCGCGGCAAGCGCCAACTGATGGCGATCCTGTTCATCGACATGGACCGCTTCAAGTCGATCAACGACTCGCTCGGGCACAAGATCGGCGACCTGCTGCTGCAGGCCGTGGCCGGGCGTATCCAGCGCCTGCTCGAGCCGGGTGACGAGGCCTCGCGTTTCGGCGGCGACGAGTTCGTCGTGCTGCTGGCCGGCGAGCGCAGCGAAGAGCAGATAAACGCCTGGGTGCGCAGCCTGGTGCAAAAGCTCTCGGCCACTTATGCCCTCGACGGCCAGGAGGTCAACACCAGCCCCAGCGTCGGCGTCAGCATCTGCCCGCGCGATGGCCAGGAAATCGACAGCCTGATCCGCTTCGCCGATGCCGCCATGTATTCGGCCAAGCAGGCCGGGCGCGCCCAATACCGCTTCTTCGACCCGTCGCTGAATCTTTCCGACATCCAGGCCTTTACCCTGGAACAGGCGTTCGGCAGCGCCCTGGCCGGGCGCCAGTTCGTGCTCCACTACCAGCCGCAGATTCGCCTGGATACCCAGCGCGTGCTGGGCTACGAAGCGCTGGTGCGCTGGGACCACCCCGAGTTCGGCCTGCTCTACCCGGACCGTTTCATCGACCTGGCCGAGCGCAGCGGCTTCATCATCGAGCTGGGCTGGGAAGTGTTGCGCCTGGCCTGCGAAGAGCTGGCCCGCTGGGCCGCCCAGGGCCGCGACAGCCGCCTGGCGGTGAATGTGTCGGCGCTGCAGCTGCGCCAGGCGGATTTCAGCACGCGCCTGCTGGCCAAGCTGCAGTTGCACGGCATCGCCCCGCAGCGCCTGGAGCTGGAGATCACCGAAACCACCATCCTCGACCCGGAAGGCACCGCCGTCGATCACCTGCAGCGTTTGCGCGCGGCGGGCCTGGGCATCAGCCTGGACGACTTTGGCCGCGGCTATGCCGGCTTCGCCCACCTGCAGTCGCTGCCGTTGAGCAAGCTGAAGATCGACCGCTCGCTGATTGCGCCACTGTCCAACAGCTACGACGACAGCCCGATCGTCTCCTCGACCATCATCCTGGCCAAGCGCCTGGGGCTGGAAGTGGTGGCCGAGGGCGTCGAGACCCGCGAGCAGGTGGTGTGCCTGAAGCTCGCCGGCTGCGACATCGCCCAGGGTTACCACTTCAGCCGGCCGCTGTCGCCGGCGCAGTTGCGCGACTACCCGCCCTTCAACGGCATCGAGGAAAAATCATGCGTGTTGTGAAGGCCGTGGCCGGGTTGCTGCTGGCCTGCCTCCTGGCCGGCCCCGCGCTGGCCGACTGCACCCCGCGCAGCCTGCGCCTGGCGGTGATCCCGATCAAGGCCGCGCAGGACATGGTGCGCGAGCACCAACCGCTGCTGCGGCGCTTGAGTGAGGCGGCGGGGGTGCCGGTGGAGCTGGTGCTTGCCGCTTCTTATGAAAGCGTGGTCGATGCCATCGTTTCCGGCGGCGCCGACATCGCCCGGCTGGGCCCGGCCTCCTACGTCCTGGCGCAGCGCCGAGACCCCGGCATCGAGCCTTTCGCCACCTTCACCTTGAGCGCAGGCCCCTTCACGCCGGCGGGCAGCCACTACCAGGCGCTGCTGCTGACCCGCGCCGATGGGCCTGATGACCTGGAGCGCCTGCGCGGCAAGCGCGTGGCCTTGAGCGACCCGGCCAGCACCTCCGGCAGCCTGGTGCCGAACATGGAGTTCCCGCGGCAGGTGGGCGTGCCGCTGGCGCGATTCTTTGCTGCGCTGGTGTATGCCGGCAACCATGACAACGCGCTGCGGGCGCTGCTCGATGGCCGGGTGGATGCCGCCTTCGTGGCCAGCGAGCGGGCGGATGCATTCCTGGCACGGCAAGGGCTGGCAGGGACGGCGCTGAAGGTGCAATGGCGTTCGCAGCCGATCTATTACGACCCCTATGTGTTCAGCGCCGGCTTGTGCCCGGCGCTGAAGGCACGCATCCGCAAGGCGATGCTTGAAGAGCCCCAGGCATTGGCGGGGTTCGTCGCATCCCAGGATGCCAGTGGCCTGGTGCCGGTGAGCAAGGCCGAATATGCGCCGCTGCAACAGATGATGGATGCCGCAGTGCCGCGCTGACGGGGTGATGCCTTATCGCCGGCAAGCCGGCTCCCACACCGATCGCATGGGCACTGGAGATCGCTGTGGGAGCCGGCTTGCCGGCGATAAGGCCCAGGACAGAAACGCCTGCAGGGTTTAAGGTGTCGCCACCACACACCGACACCAGCACCATGACCGACATCGAGCGCTACGTCCGCGCTGCCACCCGTGACAACACCCGGCGCAGCTACCAGGCCGCCATCGAGCATTTCGAGGCGCACTGGGGCGGCTTTCTGCCGGCCACCGCCGAGAGCATCGCCCGCTACCTGGCTGATCATGCCGAACAGCACGCAGTCAGCACGTTGCGCCAACGCCTGGCGGCGATCAGCCAGTGGCACATCAGCCAAGGCTTCCCCGACCCGACCAAGGCCCCCTTGGTGCGCCAGGTCCTGCGGGGCATCCGCACCCTGCACCCCACCCCGCCCAAACAGGCCGCGCCACTGCTGTTGCAGCACCTGCAAAGCGCCGTGGCACGCTTCGAAGAAGAGGCGCGCCAGGCCCGCGAGCAGCACGACTTGCCCGCCCTGCGCCGCGCCCGGCGCGATGCGGCCTTGCTGCTGCTGGGCTTCTGGCGGGGTTTTCGGGGAGACGAACTGGCGCGCCTGCGCGTGGAGCACATCCAGGCCGAAGCGGGTGTCGGCATCACCCTGTTCCTGCCGCGCAGCAAGGGCGACCGCGAGGCGCTGGGCGTACAGCACCGCACGCCGGCGCTCAAGGCACTGTGCCCGGTCAGCGCCTACCTGCAGTGGATCGAAGTGGCCGGCATCGCCCACGGCCCGGTGTTTCGCAAGCTCGACCGCTGGGGCAACCTGAGTGAAGCCGCGCTCAACAGCAACAGCCTGGTCGGCCTGCTGCGGCGCATGCTCGAACGCGCCGGAGTGCCGGCGGCGCTGTATACCGGCCACTCCCTGCGCCGCGGCTTTGCCACCTGGGCCACGGCCAACGGCTGGGAATTGAAGTCGCTGATGAGCTATGTGGGCTGGAAGGATGCCAAGTCGGCGCTGCGCTACATCGACTCGGCGCAACGCTTCGGCGAGCTGGCCGTGCTACCGGCCAGCCCCGCGCAACAGCTCATTCCTTGAAGGCGAAGCGCTCAATGCCGCCGATTTCCGGGCGAATGGCGTAGAGGTCGCCGGCATCCGGGTAGTGCCGCAGCTCGGCCGGCGACATGCCAACGCGCGCGGTGGTGATGTACAGCGTGTCCAGGGCCGGGCCACCGAAGCAGCAACTGGTCGGGCGCGGCACGGGCATCACCACCTGGTCGGTGAGGTGGCCGTTGCGGTCGTAACGCAACAGGCAGCTGCCATTGAACTGGCACACCCACAAGCCACCTTCACGGTCCAGCGCGATGCCATCAGGGCGGCCCAGTTCGGCCGGGGTCTCGGCGAACAGCGTGACCTGTTCCAGGCGGCCCTCTTCCAGGTACTCGGCGCGGTAGATCGAGCGGCTGACCGAATCGACGAAGAACACGGTCTTGCCATCCTCGGACCAGGTCAGGCCGTTGGGCAAGGCCAGGCCATCATGGATCACTTCATCGTGCAGCTCGGCGTCGAAACGGAACAACGCACCGGTCTTGCCGCTTGGCCCCTCGTCCATCAGGCCGGTGACGAAACGCCCCTGGGGGTCGCAGGCGCCATCGTTGAAGCGGTAGCTGGAGCGGTGATGCACCGAGGCCGAGTACTGGCGCACCTTGCCCGGCATCACATCGAGGATGGCGACGCTGGCGTCTTCGGTGAAGATCAGGTTGCCCTGGTCGGTCAGCGCCAGGGCGCCGATGCGCGCGGCAGACTCGTACAGCACCTCGATTTCGCCTTCCGGCTGCAGGCGATGGATGCGCCCGCCGGTGATGTCGACGAAATACAGGGCGCCGCTGCGGGCATCCCACACCGGGCTCTCGCCCAGGTCGGTGCGGGTGTTGGCGACCTTGTACGGCAGGTAATGGCATTCCTTGATGCTGCTCCAGCGCTCGGCCACCTCGGCCAGGCTCGAGGCTTCGACCCGCGCCAGGTCGCGCGGGTAGCTCACGCCGCTGTTCTCGCTGAAACGGGTGGCGGTGAACTGGCCGTTGCTGGCACGCAGGATGTAACCGGTGTCGCGGCACAGTTCGCTGGCCAGGTACAGCACCCCCGGGGTGACCCACTCGGGCTTGAGCTCTTCAGGCGGCAGGGTCACACCCCACATGCGGGTCTTGGCCACCGGCGAAATCGCGTTGACCAGGATGCCGTGGGCCAGGCCCTCCATGCTCAGGGCATTCATGATACCCACCTGGGCCATCTTGCCCGCCGAATAGGCCACCAGCCCAGGCTGCGCGTAACGCTGGTACATGGCGCGGTCGGAGGTGGTGAGCACGATGCGCGGCGCCGCGGACGCCTTGAGGTGCTTCCAGGCATGCTTGGCCAGCCACACCGGGGCGTGCACGCTGATGCCCAGGGCACGTTCGAGAAACGCCTGCTCCTGGGTTTCGATGCCCTGGTAGTCGACCCAGCCGGCGTTGTGGATGAGGATGTCCAGCGCGCCGAAGTGGCTGACGGCAAGCTCCACCAGCTGCTGGCACTCGTCTTCGTTTTCCAGGTGGCCGACGTGGGCGATCACTTCATGGCCCTTGGCCTGCAGGGTTTGCAGGGCCACGCTGACCGCCGCCGGATCCTGGCCTTCGCCGGAGCGATCGGTGCCCAGGTCACTGATGACCACCCGGGCACCGCGTGCGGCCAGGGCCGCCGCATAATCCAGGCCAAGGCCCTGGGCAGCACCGGTGACAATGGCAACTTTGTTCTTGAAAGGGTCTGTGCTTGGCATTGTGCTGCTCTTCCGATTCTCCTTTTTACGATAACAATAAAAAAATCAATGACTTAATATTAAAAGCATGCAACTTTGATATCTCCGGGATATCACGTCTGCCCTCGCCTGCCGCCGTACCTCGGCCAGTACCGTGATTGCCCTACAACCACCGTTTACCGCAGAGGCTTTGTCGCCGCGATGCCACGCACTATCATGGCCGCCTTGCAGGGTCGGCCGCAGGGGTTCGCCTTCCAGGCCCCCGTTCGACTCGATGAAGGAACGTAGAATGATCGAGACACGTTTGCTCAGGCAGTTCATTGCCGTGGCCGAGGAGCTGCACTTTCACAAGGCAGCCATTCGCCTGCACATGGCGCAGCCACCCCTGAGCCAGGCGATCAACCGACTCGAAGAGAAGCTGGGCTTCAGCCTGTTCCTGCGCAACAAACGTGGGGTCAAGCTGACCGCGGCCGGCATGGCGTTCCTGGAAACCGCCTACCGCACGCTCAAGGAGCTCGAGCAAGGCATCGAGTACGCGCGCAACGTCTCCGAGGGCATCTGCGGCAAGCTGACCATCACCGCCATTTCCATCGCCTACTACGAGTCGCTGCTCAATACCCTGAAGAAATTCCGCGAAATCTACCCGAACGTGCGGCTAACCATCCGCGAAATGCCGTCGGCGTCCCAGGCCAAGGCATTGATGGCGGGCGAGGCGGACATCGGCTTCATGCGCAAGCTGCCCATGCCGCCGGACACCATCGAATCGCGCCTGCTGCTCAACGAGCAGATCGTCATGGCCCTGCCCAGCAGCCATCCCAAGGCCAACCACAGCATGGTCGACCTGCGCGATTTCGCCGAAGAAGACTTCGTGTTCACCCCGCAAGCACTGGGCAGCGGCTACCACAGCCAGCTCATCGCCCTGTGCGAATCGGCCGGTTTCTACCCCAAGGTGGTCCAGGAAGCGGCGCAGATCCACACCCTCATCGGCCTGGTGGCCTGTGGCTTCGGGGTTGCCCTGGTGCCGGAGTCGATTGCCTACTCCACCCTGCGCGACCGCGTGCAGTTCCGCCCGATCCGGCCGATCAAGGACCAGCCCACGCCGACCATGGGCCTGTACATGAACTGGAACATCCAGAACGCCTCGCCGGCCCTGGGCAGCTTCATTTCCATGCTCGACCTGGGGGCGCCACGGCGCTTCGCCGATACCATCCAGAACCCGGTGATTCTGGATGGCAGCGAGCGGCCCGAGCTACACCGCTAGGCGGTAGTCGCGCAACCAGGTGGCCAGGGCCAGCGCCGTCTCCAGGTTGTTGCGCCGCAGTTGCGAATTGAAATACCCCTCTGGCTGCTGCAGTTCAGCCGCCAGGCGCGCCCGGTCGATGACCTGGAACACCGGGCTGCCCGCCTCCCCCAGCAATTGCCGCACTTGCCCGCGCAGGAACTGCTCGTAGGCCAGGTTGGCCGAGGTCGGGTACGGGCTCTTGCGCCGCTGCAGCACCGCCGGCGGCAGCAGGTCGGCGCAGGCCTGCTTGAGCAGCCACTTTTCTTCGCCGCCCTTGCCCTTGATCGCCCAGGGCACGTTGTAGACGTACTCCACCAGTTCATGGTCGGTGAACGGCACCCGCACTTCCAGGCTGGCCGCCATGCTCAGGCGATCCTTGCGGTCGAGCAAGATCGGCAGCCAGCGCTGCAGGTGCATGTGGCACAGCTCGCGCATGCGCCGCTCCTGCGGGCTGTCGCCGGCCAGGTGCTCGACGCTGTCCAGCGCCTGGTGGTAGCAGCTGTCCTGGTATTGGGCGAAGTCGCACAGGCGGTTGAACTCGGGGTTGATCAGCTGCGGCTGCAGCAACTGCATGCGCGACAGCCACGGGAAACGCGGCGCCGCCACGGCCTGCGGGTCGCGGAACCAGGCATAGCCGCCGAACACCTCATCCGCCGCCTCGCCGGAGATGGCCACTGTGGAATGCTCACGGATGGCCTTGAACAGCAGGTACAGCGAGGTGTCCACGTCGCCGAAAGTGGCCGCCGAGTCATTGGCCCGGTACACCGCCAGGCGGGCCGCCTCGGCCACCAGCTCGCGGTTGTCGATGAGGATGGTCTGGTGCTGGCTGCCGATGTGCTCGGCGGCGGCCAGGGCGTAGGGCTGGTCGCGCTCGGGGCGGAACGCATCGCTCTGGAACTGCTCGGCCTGGCCGACGAAATCCACCGAGAACGAATTGACCTTGCCGCCTTGCGTGGCCGCCAGGCGCTGTTGCGCCATGGCCGTCAGGGCGGTGGAGTCCAGCCCGCCAGAGAGCAGCGAACAGACCGGCACATCGGCATACAGCTGCTCGCCCAGGGCCTTGCCCAGCAGCTCGCGGGTGCGTTGCACGGTGGTTTGCAGGTCATCCTGGTGCTCACGCCGCTGCAGCTGCCAGTAGCGGCTGAGCTTGGGCTGGCCATTGGGGCGCCAGGACAGGCGATGCCCCGGAGGCAGTTCGTCGACCCCGCGCAGCGCCGTGCGCACGCTGCCGCGCGACAGGCTCAAAGCATCCACCAGGCCCACCACGTCCAGGGCGCGGGTGAATTCCGGGTGAGCCAGGATCGCCTTGATTTCCGAGCCGAACAGCACGCCCTGCTGATGCCGGGCGTAATACAGCGGCTTGACCCCCAGGCGGTCGCGCACCAGCAGAAAGTGCCCGTCGCGCCCGTCGAACACGGCGAAGGCGAACATCCCGGTCAAGTGCTCGCAGCACTGCTCGCCCCATTCCAGGTAGGCGTGCAGCACCACCTCGGTGTCGCTGCGGGTATGGAACTGGTGGCCCGCCTTGCGCAGCTGCTCACGCAGTTCATTGTGGTTATAGACCTCGCCGGTATAGACCAGGGTGACGTGCTCGCCACTGGCGCAGCGGTAAGTCATCGGCTGCACACCACCGCTGAGGTCGATGATCGCCAGCCGCCGGTGGCCCAGCAAGGCGTGGCGGTGCTGCCAGGTGCCGCGGGCGTCAGGCCCGCGCAAAGCCAGGGTATCGGTCATGGCATCGAGCGCCTGGCCGGCCTGGGTCAGGTCGCGGGTGTAGTCCACCCAGCCTGTGATTCCGCACATGTGCTGCTCCTTACACCTGAAGACGACGGGTTGGCAGCAGGCCGGTGACGGCCTGCAGGCGTTTGGCGATGTCCACCAGCTGCCGCTCGCTGTCGCGCCGGCCCATGATCTGCACCGCCAGCGGCGCCTTGCCGTCGTCACTCAGGCAGATCGGCACGGTGATGGCCGGCAGGCCGCTGAAGCTGGCCAGCGGGGTGAAGCTGATCTTCTGCGAGTAGCCTTCATCGGCCGGCGACGGGATGGTCGAGTCGCCCGGCTGCGGGTTGCGTTTGTCGAACGGGCGGTTGGGGTCCATCGGGAACACCACGAAGTCCACTTGCGCGGCGTCGAACCAGGCATCGATGCCGGCGCGGATGCTGTCCATGCGCTGGTGGATGCGCTGGTAGTCGCTGTCGCTGACGCCCTCGCCCACCTTCAGCGCGCTGAGGGTCGACCAGTGCAGCTCGCAATCGAAGCGGCGCGCCCACGCCGCCGAGGCCAGCCAGGCATCGCGGGCGCAGAGCTGCCAGGCGTCGCCACGGCAGGCCCAGAGCTCGGGCATGGCGACTTCGCCGGGAGCCATGCCCAGGTCTGCCAGGGCACTGCGGGCCTGGCCGAGCATGGCCAGCATCGCCGGGCTGGTCAGTGCCGGGTCCAGGGCGTGTTCCAGCACGGCAACGCGGTAACGCTGCTTGAGCGGCTGCTGCTCACCCAGCAGCGGCTCCAGGCCCAGCAATGGCAGCAGCAGGTCGAGGTCATCGGCGCTGCGGGTGACCCAGCCCAGGGCGTCCATGCGCGGCGACAGCGGGAACACCCCGGCCAGGCTCGCAGCCTTCTGGGTCATGCGCAGGCCGACCATGCCGCAGTGCGACGCCGGCCAGCGCACCGAGCCCAGCACGTCGGTGCCCAGGGAGATGTCGCAGAGCCCGGCCGCCACCGACACCGCGGAACCGGTGCTCGAGCCCGACGGGTCGATGGTGGGGAAATGCGGGTTGCGACAGCCCGCGCCGAAGGCGATGTTCAGCTCGGTGGTGGCCACCTTGCTGGTCAAGGCAATGCGCGGGTCGAGGAAGGTCAGCGCCTCGGCGCTGCGCTGCGGGTAATGGCGGTAGCTGCGCAGGCCCAGGCGGGTCGGCAGGCCGGCGACGTCCACGGTGTCCTTGACGCCCAGGCGGAACCACGGCGCATCGACCGGGCGGGTGCTGGTCAGGCACCGGTAGTGGCTGTCGGCGTGCACCGACCATTGGGCGTATTGCGCCGCCCACTCGGCCGCCAGGGCCGGGGTGCGCTGCAACAGTTCATGGCGCTTGCGCAGGCTCAGCGCCAGGTATTCGGGCTGCTCGCGGCCGGCGCCGGGCTCGGCGCCGCAGTTGGCCAGGTAGTTGGCAATGGTGGCTTGGGTGTCAGCGTGGGTCATGGGTGTATTCCTTGACAGCGGTTGAGGCCGCCCACGGCTGGGGTTTGCCGGTGGCGGATAAAGGCAGGTGGTCGACGCGGCGTACCGCGACCGGGTGCGGATGGCCTGGGGGCAATTGGGCGAAGGCCTGCAGCACTGCGCGCTCGCTCAGCGTGGCGGAGCTGAACAACACCTCGAAGGCTTCGCCGCGCAAGGCATCGCGCACGGCAACGCAGGCCAGCGTCGGGCAGCCCAGGCGCTGGCCGAGCTCGCTGGCCAGGCGCCCCAGGTCCAGGCGCAGGCCGTTGACCTTGATCAGGCTGCTGGCCCGGCCCAGCCACTGGAAGCGGCGCGCGTCCAGCACCTGCACCTGGTCATCGCAGCGGTGGCTGGCCGGCGCGCTGGGCTGGCCTGCTTCACGGGCGATGCGCGGGCTTGCGACTTCCAGGGCGCAAGGCTGCCCTGGGGGGCTCAGCAGGCGGACATCGTCGAGCAGCGTCCAGGCTTGCTCGGCGCTGCTGTGGGCATCCAGCTCGCGGTAGGCCATGGCGCCGGTTTCCGTGGAGCCCAGCAGTTCGACGAAACGCACCTGGGGCCCGGCATGGCGCTGCACCGTGGCCAAGGCCCCAGGCGGCAGCAGCGAGGCGCTGTGCACCACCAGCACCGGGCGGCGCGGCGCCAGCCTTGCCAGCAACGCCGGCAACAGGCGCCAGGTGCTGGCAATGGCGAGAATCACGCAGGTGCCTTCGCCGTCGAGCTGGGGGAGCCGCTGCTGCTCCAGCGAGCAGCTTTGCAGCCGCGCGTTCATCACCCGCGCACCGACTTCGCCAAGGATCTTGCCGTAGCTGTGGCTGGCCGGCGCAAACGCCAGAATCTCCCGCGCCTCGGGTGCAAAGCGGCCGAGTATCAGCGCCGCCTCGCACTCCATCTGCGCCACGCTACGCAGCCACTGACGCGGCGCGCCGGTGGAGCCGGAGGTGGTGAACAGTTGCTCGGCGCTCACGGGGCACCTTGCAGGGTCAGTTGGTCTTCGAGCTTCTGGGCGACGAACTGCTCCATCTTGGCCAGGGTTTCGAACCAGAAGCGCACGTCGTCGCTCAGGTAGTCCACTTCGATGTCGAAGGCCCCTTCGATGGCGGTGATCACTTCAACGGCCATGAGGCTGTCGAAGCGCTCGCCGAGAAAGTCGCGAAAGCTGTCGCGCGGGCCGATGGCCTGTACCTGCTCGCCAAGCAGTTGGCCGAGGGTGTGGCGAATACGCTGTGCAATGCTGAGGTCGTTCACGGGCCGGTGTTTCCTTGTTGTTGGGCAGCGTTGGTCAATTGCGCACCGGCACTGAAGAACACGTGCTCGGGCAGAATCGGGTCGAAATGCAGGTAGATGAAGGCGTTCGGGTAGTGCGTGCGCAGGCAGCCGTGCAGGCCTTCGGCAAGTGCCTGGTGCGCCAGGCGGTCACGTGCGGCCGACAAGGTGATGCGCACATGGAACTGCGCAGGTGCGCCTTCGCGGTCGCTGATGGGCATCGGCATGCCCGCGCTGAACACGCAGTCCGCGGCCAAGGGGTGGAAAAACACCATGCAGTGGGCGGTTTCGGCGCCCAGCTGCTTGAGCTGGCGGGTAAAGGCCAGGGCCAGGCGCTTGCGCTCCAGCGGTGGCAGCGGCGCGCAGGAAACACTGAGGGTGGGCATGGCGGCTCCTTACGATAACTGCAGGCTGGGCAGGTGTTGGCGCTGGCCTTCGGCGAAGGCCTCGAGCAGGCGGCCCAGGCAGCTGGACAGCGGATCGACCCCTTGCAGGAACAGCGGCGACCAGGCGTGGCCGGCGGCGCTGCGCACTTTTTCGAGGAAGAAACGCAGGTGTGGCAGGTCTGCCGGCAGACCGAGGTCGGCGGCCAGCGCTACCGCCTGGTAAGTGCTGAGCAGGTCGGGGATGCGCTGCCCCTGGTTGGCGAAGCCGCCCTGGCGCACCTTGTGCGCGGCCAGCAGCTCGGTGGCCTGCCGGGCCACGTCGTGGCCGATGTAGGCCAGGCAGCTCAAGGCCTGCAGCCCGGCACGCAGCGACGTTTCACCGCGCGGGAACGAGGCGTAGCCCTGGGCCTGGCGGCAGCTGGCGACGTAGCGCTCGATGGCGGTTAGGCTCACGCCGCACTCGCCGCCCAGCTGGCGCACGATCGACACGGCCGATGCGGTGGACACCATGTCCGAGCCGCGCCCTTCCCAGAAGCCGAAGCCGCCATCCGGGTTCTGCAGCGCCGCCAGCCACTGGCCGATCGCCTGGCGTGGGCCTGGTTGGCCGCTGAAGGCACCGGCGGCCAAGGCCCAATTGGTGCAACGCACTTCGGCGCCGCGCCCGGGCATGTACATCACGCCCGGTTCGTTGGGCATCTGGCAGCCTTCGATCCAGCGCAGTGCAGCTTGGCCCTGCGCCGGGGCAAGGCCAGCGCCGAGCAGCGCAGCGGCGGTGGTGAGTACATCGGCAGCGGAGCCGGCCTGGCGATAGGTGAAGCCACCCTGGGGCATGGCCAACGTGGCAATGAACGCGGCCACCTCGCCTGCCAGGTGCGCGACCGGCTCACCCAGGGCCTTGAGCGAACCCACGGCGCAAAAGGCGGCCCAGACATCTTCACCGTCATAGCCATCCCAGCGCACGAAGGCGCCGCCTGGCCCGCGCAGGCCTTCGATCCAGTCGCTGCAGTGCTGGCGGCGCAACGGCTGCGCCTGCAATGCCGCGAGGCTGGCCGTGGCGCGGTAGGTCGCCCACAGGCACGGCACATCCGCCGCTTCGCTGAAGCGGAAGCCGCCGCCATCCATTTGCTGCGCCTGCAACCAGCCGACCAGCCGCGGCACGTCCCAGCGAGGTGCTGGCAACCCCTGGCGTTCCAGGGCGCGCGCCGCCATCACGCCATAGAAGCAGGCGCGGGTATCGGCCAGGTTGCGCTGGGCGAAGTCGGCAGACCAGCTCAGGCCGCCATTGGCGCATTGCAGGCCTTCAAGCCAGGCGTACAGCGGCGCGCTGTCCTGCACCTGGCCCTGGCACACCTCGATCAAGGTGCGCAGCGCATAGTGGCTGGCCCACACGTCGGCAGTCTGGCCGGGGCACATGGCGTAGGCATCGCCGTCGAACAAGGTGTGCAGCCAGGCGGCGGTTTCGTCGCGCCGGTCGAGCGCGATGCCCAGGTCCTTGAGCGTTTCGGTGCAGTAGAAGGTTGCCCAGGCGTCCGAAGGCATGCCCTTGCTCCAGGCGAAACCGCCATCGCGGTTGCGCCGGGACTGGATATAAGCCTGCAACGCCGGGGTATCGACCTGCTCCAGGCGCTCGACCCAGGCCAGGGTGCGGATCGCGGCATAGGTGCACCACAAGTCTGGCTGGCCATTGCCCAGGCCCTGCCCCTGGGGAAACTGCGGCGCGCTCACGGCTGGCCTCCGACAAAACGCAGGTTGGTCTTCTTCCAGCTCTTTTGCGAGGCGCCGCTCTTGTTCAGCGCCGAGAGGTTGTTGACGAACAACACCCGGCTCCAGCGCAGGCCCATGTGCCGTTCGCTGCGCTCGAGCAGTTGCGCCTGCAGTTGCGCTTCCTGGGTACTGTCCCAGGTCACGTCGCGCTCCAGGATCAGCGCGGCACTGTCGCTTTGGCGGTCGACTTCGATGACGTAACCGGTGGCATCGCAGGTGCCGTAGACCACCTCCTCGACCGCGCGGATCTCAAGGCCCACGCCGCCCACCACGACGCTGTCGCTGTCGCGGCCATTGATCAGCACGCTCGGGCTGGCCCGGCCAGGTTCCCAAGGGGCGGTGATGGTCACGCTGTCGCCGGTGTCCAGGCGCAGCAGCGGGCGCGCGTACAGGTTCAAGGGCGTCACCACCAGGCGGCCGGTCAGGCCTTGCGCCGGGGTTACCAGCCTGCCATCGGGCAACAGCAGTTCGAAGTAGTTGGTGGCGGTGGCCAGGCGCATCTGCTGGTCATCACCTACGGCCGCCAAGGTGCCGGTTTCGGTACTGCCGTAGCTGGCGTCGAACACCTCGCACTGCCACCAGCGGGCCAGCCGCTGGCGAAACGGCTGTGTGTTGACCTCGCCCAGCAGCATGATCGCGCGCACCGACTCGGCGAAGCTGTGCAGCAGCTCGCGCTGTTTCAGGTAGCGGGTCAGCTGCACCAGCACGCCGGGGGCGATGAACATCACGCTCGGCTTGTAGGTCGCAAAGGTGGTGCACACCCGCTCCCAGTCGGTGATACCCGTGGTGAACGGGTACAGCCGCACGTGCGACACATCCAGGTATTCGCAGACGTTGGCGATCAAGTCGCCCACCGGGACGATATCCGACGGCATCAGGTTGGCCACCCGTGCCCCCGGGCGCAGCACGGAGCGCCAGTGGCTGGCGACGCTGACTGCGTTCCAGATGATGTCTTCCTTGAGCCGTGGAGTCGGCGTCGGCTCGCCGGTGGTGCCGGTGGTGGCGTAATACTTGGCTGCCTCGCCAAGTTGCACCGTGCAGAAGTTGAGCGGTTGGGCCTTGAGCACGGCCTTGGCGGTGAGCGGCAATTGCTCGAATGCCGCGCTGCTGTATTCACCGATATGTGCGTAGTGGGCGCTTTGTTGTGCCCGCGCCCAGGCTGCCTGCAACTTGCGCTGATAAAACGCGGCGTCGGGAATATGCCCCACCTGCTGCTGGAGCTCGCCCTGCGCGGCCTTCAGCACGCCGTAATCCTGGTCGTTGTGAACTAACATCGACTCGCCCTCTCGAAAAAGTGGCGCTGAGAATTGGCGAGCGGCGGGGCCAAGTAAAATACTTATTTGCGGGTAGCGGTGATAGTTGCAAAGTATTATTCGATAGTTTCAGCCGTTTATTCTGACTACTAAGTAGGAAAAGCCTACCAATAGTTGTCGATTCGCTCCGTGCCCACGGGCAGATATCAGACAAAGATATTTATTGTATTTCCAAAGCTGTGTCCGCCCTGCGCACTATCGCCGCCACCTGCTCCCCGGCAGGCCGAGTGACGACACTCTCAGGAGAGACACCCATGCTGACCCCCACTGCCGCTGCGCCTGACGCCCAGGCAACCTGGGCGCTTGATTCATGGCGCAGCTGCCCTGCCCTGCAACAGCCCACCTATGACGACCCGCAGGCCTTGCACCAGGCCCTTGCCGCGCTCGGCCAGCGCCCGGCACTGGTCACCGCCCAGCGCGTCCTGCAGCTCAAGGCCCTGCTCGGTGAAGCCCAGCAAGGGCGGCGCTTCGTGCTGCAACTGGGCGACTGCGCCGAGCGTTTCGAACACAACGACCTGGCGCAGACCACGCGCCAGGTCGCCTTGCTGCAGCAGATGAGCCAGGTGCTGATGCACGGGCTGCAGCTGCCGGTGGTCCAGGTCGGGCGCTTGGCCGGGCAATATGCCAAGCCACGCTCCAGTGACTGGGAGCAGCGTGAGGGGGTGAGTCTTGCGGTGTATCGCGGTGATAGCGTCAACCAGCACGCGTTCGACGCCGCTGCCCGGCGCGCCGACCCGCAACGCCTGCTGCAGGCGCATGCCCACTCGGCCTTGACCCTCGAGCATCTGCACACCTTGCAACAGGTCGGTATCGACAACTTGTTGCATAGCGAGCGCTGGTCCCTCGGCTGGCTCGAGCAAGCGCCCGATCACGCGCGCTTGCGCCCGTTCCTCGGCCAGGTGCACGACACCCTGCGCTTCATGCGCACCTTGGCCCGCTCGCAACCCGGCGAGTTCCTGCACCGCGAGATGTGGGTTTCCCATGAGGCATTGCTGCTGCAATACGAGCAGGCCCTGACCCGCCAGCACAGCGATGGCCGCTGGTTCAACCTGGCCACGCACTGGCCGTGGATCGGCATGCGCACGGCCCAGCCCAGTGGCGCCCATGTCGAGTACCTGCGCGGGCTGGCCAACCCCTTGGCGGTAAAAGTCGGCGTCGATACCGACCCCGCTCAGCTGCGCCAGTTGCTCGAACGGCTCAACCCAGACAACGAACCCGGGCGCCTGACCCTGATCCACCGCATGGGCGCAGCGCAACTGCAGGCGCGCCTGGGGCCGCTGATCGATGCGGTCAACGCCGACGGCGCCAAGGTGCTGTGGCTGTGCGACCCCATGCACGGCAACACCCGCAGCCTGCCCTGCGGCACCAAGACTCGCGCCTTCGACGACATCCTCGGGGAAATCGCCGCCGCCTTCGCCGTGCACGCCCGCCACGGCTCCACCCTCGGCGGCCTGCACCTGGAGGCCAGCGGCGATGACGTCAGCGAATGCCTGGGCGGCGCCGCAGGGCTGCAGCCGGCCGACCTGGGCTGGCGTTACCTGAGCCAGGTCGACCCGCGCCTGAACCGTGACCAGGCACTGGAGCTGGCGGTGCGCGTCAGCCTCGATGCCGCTGCCTGGCAGCAAGCCCTTTGACGCCAACCCGCTATAGAAGCCGTACCGCCATGCCAATCGTGATCTATGTGTTTTCCCTGTGTACCTTCGCCTTCGGCTTGTCGGAGTTCGTCGTGGCCGGCCTGGTGTCGGCCATGGCCGAAGACTTCGCCACCTCCAGCACCGCCGTGGGTTCTGCCATTGCCGCCTATGCGCTGGGCGCCGCCATCGGCGCGCCATTGCTGACGGCGTTGCTGCTCGGCTGGCGTGAGCGCAACGTGCTGCTGCTGACCTTGGCCGTGCTGGCGCTGGGCAGCCTTGCCTTCGCCTGGGTCGAACAACTGCCCCTGGCCAACCTGATCCGCTTCGTGATCGGCCTGGCCCACGGGGTGTTCATGGCGGTCGCCGCCGATGTGGCGGTCAAGCGCGTCGATGCCTCACGGGCTGGCAAGGCGTTGTCGCTGGTGTGGCTGGGGTTGACGCTGGCACTGGCGCTGGGGGTTCCACTGGGGACGCTGCTGGGCAGCTGGTGGTCGTGGCGGGCGATTTTCGTTGCCCTGGGCCTGGCGGGCTTGCTCGGGCTGTGCGGGCTGTGGTGGCTGATGCCCAGGCAGGCAGCCCCGGCGCTGCCCCCTGCCGGGCGGCTGGCCACGCTGCTGTCGAGGCCGCTACTGGCGGCTGCGGCCATTGCCATGCTGGTCAGCGTGGCGACCTTTTCCTTCCTGACGTATGTGTCGCCGTTCCTGCTGCAGGTCACCCGTGGCGATGTCGGCCTGCTGAGCCTGGCGATGCTGATGTTCGGCGGCGCCACCTTGATTGGCAATGTGCTGGGCGGCCATGCAGCGGACCGCTTCGCAATAGATAGAAGCCTTCAAGTGGCCCTGATACTACTGGCCTGCAACCTCGGGCTGCTGTACCTGGGGCGGCAACAGGCCTGGGCGGTGGTGCTGCTGGTGGGCGGGCTCGGTGCGCTGTTCTTCGCCATCGTCACCCTGTCGACCCTGCGCCTGCTTGCCCTGGCAAGGCAATTGGCACCACAGGCCAGCGGGGTGGCCTCGGGGTTGAGCATCGCGGCCTTCAACCTGGGCACGGCGCTGGGTGGCGGGCTGGGCGGCTGGTTGATCGAATGGGTCGGGCTGGTCTACCTGCCGCTGGCAGGCGCCGCGGCGGCGCTGCTGGCGTTGTTGTTGCTCAGCCGCCAGGCCGCGGCGGCGCGGTCGCTGCAAGCACCTGCCACGTCGTGACTCAGCGCTGCAGGGCGCAGCGCCACAGCCGGGCGATATCGCTGGCCCGCGCCTTGAGCAACGGCCCGGCATCGGCGCACGCCTGCTCCAGGCTCATCGGCCCGCTGGCCAGGGCAAAAGCGGCATCGATGCCATGGGCATACAGCTGCTGGTAGCCCTCGCCCAAGGTTCCTGCCAGCACCACCACCGGCACGCCATGGCGCTTGGCGACCCGCGCCACGCCCATGGGCGTCTTGCCGCGCAGGGTCTGGGCATCGAAACGCCCTTCGCCGGTAATCACCAGGTCCGCGCCTTGCACCAGGGCATCGAGCCCGGCCAGTTCGGCCACCACCTCCACACCGGGGCGGAACTGCGCGCCCATGAAGGCTTTGGCGGCAAAGCCCATGCCGCCTGCTGCGCCGCAGCCCGGGGCCTCGCGCACGTCCTCGCCCAGCAACTGCGCGCAATGGTCGGCGAAATGGCCCAGGGCCTGGTCCAGCGCCTGCACCTGTTCAGGGGTTGCGCCCTTCTGCGGGCCGAAGATCGCCGAGGCGCCGTTGGGGCCGCACAGCGGGTTGTCGACATCGGCGGCCACTTCGACCTGCACCTCGGCCAGGCGCGGGTCAAGGTCGCTGGCGTCGATGCGCGCCAGGCGCGCCAAGGCCAGGCCGCCCTCTTCCAGCGCTTGGCCGTCGGCATCCAGCAAGCGCAGGCCCAGGGCCCGCAGCATGCCACTGCCGCCATCGTTGGTGGCGCTGCCGCCAATGGCCAAAACGATGCGCCGGGCGCCGGTCGCCAAGGCCGCAGCCATCAACTCGCCAGTGCCCCAGGTGCTGCTGCGGCAGGCATCGCGCTGCGCGCTCGGCACCAGCTGGATGCCGCTGGCCTGGGCCATTTCGATGATCGCCGTGCGGCTGTCCGGCAGCCAGCCCCAGCCGGCTTCCACCTGCTGGCCCAGCGGGCCGCGCACGGTCTGCCGGCGCAATTGGCCATGGCTGGCGGCGAGGATGGCCTCCATGGTGCCTTCACCGCCGTCGGCCATCGGGCACTCGACCAGTTCGGCCTCGGGCAGGGCCTCGGCCAGGCCAGTGGCGATGGCGTGGGCGACACCGGCGGCATCGAGGCTGTCCTTGAACGAGTCGGGGGCGATGACGATCTTCATGAAGCTTCTCCTGTACAGATAGCGGCATGCTGACAGCTACCCGCCGTGACGGCCTCGGTCGAATGCACAAAATGCCCAGCCGGTTGTTTGGGCAAATGCCATTGCCTGCGCTCTAGCCCGCCGGCAGCAGCTGCAGGCCCAGGTACAGGCTCAACATGCCTTCCAGGCGCAGCGGGTCGACTTCGCCCACCTCGGCGATGCGTTCCAGGCGGTAGCGCAGGCTGTTGCGGTGGATGCCCAGGGCATCGGCGCAGGCCTGGCTCTGGCCATCGTGGGCGCACCAGGCGCGCAAGGTCGCGAGCAACTGGCCGCTGGCGTCCTTGGCGCGGATGCGCTGCAGCGGCTCGAGCAGCTCGTCCAGCGCATCTTCATTGCGATGGCGCCAGAGCAAGGCTGGCAGGCGGTAGCGCGCCAGGCTCAGCAACTGCTGGCCGGGCAGCACTTCGCGCCCGTAGGCCAGCAGGTCGCGCACGCGCCGATAGCCGCGGCGCAGTTGCTCCAGGCTCTGCGCCGGGCTGCCCATGGCCATGCGCTGCACCTCCCAGCCGCCGCGCAGCAGGCGTTCGACCAGCTTGTCTTCGTCCAGCAGCGGCCCGGCCGGGCGGCACCACAGCAGCGAATCGCGCGCCGGGCTCACGCACCAGCTGTCCGGGTAGCGGTTCATGAGCCAGGCCGCCAGGGTTTCGCTGGGTGGCCCGCCGCGCAGCTCGAACAGGCACGGCACCCGTGGCAGTTGCGGCTTGAGCCCCAGTTGCTGGGCCTCGTCGAGCAGGCGTGGCGAATCACCGCTGCCGCCAAGCAACAGGGCCAGCAGGTCATCGCAGCGCTGGCGCCGCCATTGCTGCTCCACCTGCAGGTGGCGCTGGGCCAGGAGCATTTCGGCGGTCATGCGCACCAGCTCGCCGTAGGTGCGCAGCTGCTGCGGGTCGCCGGTCAGGCCGAGCACGCCGATCAGCCGGCCGTCGAGCATCAACGGCAGGTTGACCCCAGGCTGCACGCCTTTGAGGCACTTGGCCGCCTCCACATCGAGCTCGACGATGCGCCCATTGGCCAACACCAGTTGCGCGCCTTCGTGGCGGGTGTTGATGCGCTCGGGCTCGCCACTGCCCAGGATCAGCCCCTGGCTGTCCATGACATTGACGTTGCACGGCAGAATGGCCATCGCCCGATTGACGATATCCTGCGCCAGGTCATGGTCCAGTTCGAACATTGCGCGATCCTTAGGGGTGTTAGGTTTTGTACTCAGGCACAGCGGCCCGCACGATACGCTGTGCAAAAGCACAAAGACAGGCGCGTCGCACTCCCCGAGACTCGTCAGGGCGAGCGCCGGCACAGGCGACGCGGCGACAACCATAACAACAGAGATCACGATCATGGCACACAGCCCTGCCCCTGACCAAGGCACCGAAAGCACCCGCAATGCGCTCTACCGGCGCATCACCCTGCGCTTGATTCCGTTCATTTTCATCTGCTACCTGTTCAACTACCTGGACCGCGTCAACGTCGGCTTCGCCAAGCTGCAGATGCTCGATGCATTGAAGTTCAGCGAAACCGTCTACGGCCTTGGCGCCGGCATCTTCTTCATCGGCTACGTGCTCTGCGGCCTGCCCAGCAACCTGGCGCTCAACCGCTTCGGCCCGCGGCGCTGGATCGCGGCGATGATGATCGCCTGGGGCAGCTTGTCCACCTGCCTGCTGTTCGTCACCACACCCACCGAGTTCTACACCCTGCGCCTGTTGACCGGCGCGGCCGAAGCCGGCTTCTTCCCGGGCGTGGTGCTGTACCTCTCGCGCTGGTTCCCGGCCGACCGCCGTGGCCGCATCATGGCCCTGTTCATGTCGGCGATCCCGGTGTCGGGCCTGCTCGGCGGGCCGTTCTCCGGCTGGATCCTCGAGCACTTCGCCGCAGGCCAGCACGGCCTGGCCGGCTGGCAGTGGATGTTCCTGATCCAGGGGCTGCCGACCGTGCTGCTGGGGGTGCTGGCCATCCGCTTGCTCAGTGATGGTTACCAGAAAGCCGCCTGGCTGAGCCCGGCCGAACGCCAGCTGATCGCCGCCGACCTCGAGGCCGACGCCGCCAGCAAGCCCAACACCACCGGCGACAGCGTGCTGGCGGTGCTCACCAACCCACTGATCTGGACCTTCGGTTTCGTCTACTTCTGCATCCAGAGCGGTGTGTACGCGATCAACTTCTGGCTGCCCTCGATCATCAAGAGCATGGGCTTCGACAACCCGCTGCTGATCGGCTGGCTGAGCGCCATCCCCTACCTGCTGGCCGGGGTGTTCATGATTCTCTGCGGGCGCTCGGCGGACCTGCGCAACGAGCGGCGCTGGCACCTGGTGGTGCCGATGCTGATGGGCGCGCTGGGCCTGCTGATCGCGGTGAACTTCGCGGCCAACCCGGCCATCGCCATTCTCGGCCTGTCGATCGCCACCATGGGCGCCCTCACCGGCCTGCCGATGTTCTGGCCGATGCCCACGGCGCTGCTCAGCGCCAGTGCGGCGGTGGCGGGCCTGGCGATCATCAACTCGGTGGGCCAGATGGCGGGCTTCCTCAGCCCGTACCTGGTCGGGTTCATCAAGGACCAGACCGGCTCGACCGATGCCGCGCTGTATTCGCTGGCGGCCTTGATCGTGGTGGGTAGCCTGGTGGCCCTGCGGGTTACCCGGGCCGGCGCGTTGAAGGCCGCGCGCAGCCATTGAGGCAACACGGGGCCGCGCTGCGGCCCCATCGCCGATCGTCAGGTCGACGCATCTCCCCCATTGCCCCGGCGTCAAATGGTTCCAAAGCCCTTTGGAGAACCTCCATGACCCAGCACGCCGTGGCCCGCCTCGAACAGCTCGACCCCAAGCGCCCCCTGCGCGTGCAGGCCGGCAGCGAAGAACTGATCCTGATCCGCCAGGGCGACCAGGTGCATGCCTACCAGGCCGACTGCCCGCATGCCGGTGCCCCGCTGGAGGAAGGCGTGGTCTGCAATGGCCTGCTGGTGTGCCCTTGGCACAAGGCCGCGTTCGCCGTCGACGAAGGCGTCGTTTGCGAGCCGCCGGCGCTGGCCGACCTGCGCCGCTACAAGGCGTGGGTCAAGGATGGCCAGGTCTGGGTCGATGACCAGCCGTTGCCACGCGCCACCGCGCCGCGCCACAGCGATGCCCGCTGTTTCGTCGTGATCGGCGCCGGGGCCGCCGGGGCCGCGGCAGTCGCCACGCTGCTGGCCCACGGCTTTGCCGGCAAGCTGATCTGGCTCGACAAGGAGCGCCGGCCCGCCTACGACCGCACCGCCTTGAGCAAATTCGTCATCGGTGGAGAAATGCCCGCCGATGAAGTGCCGGCGTTGCTGGAGGCCGACCAGTTGCGCCAGGGCCAGCTGCAGCGGCGCCTGGGCAAGGTGCGCACGCTGGATGTGAACAAACGCCAGATCACCCTGGCCGACGGCCAGCACCTGGACTACGACGCCGCGCTGCTGGCCACCGGCGGCAAGCCCACCCGCCCGGATGTGCCCGGTGCCGACCTGGCCGGGGTGATGACCTTGCGCTCGCGAGAGGACGCCGCGCGCCTGCTCGATGCCGCCGAGCCGGGCCAGCCGGTGGTGATCGTCGGCGATGGCTTCATTGGCCTGGAGGCGGCCTCGGCACTGCGCAAGTATGGCGCGCAGGTGCATGTGGTCAGCCGCCATCCGGTGCCGCTGGCCAAGCAGCTGGGCGAGCGCATCGGCCGCGCGCTTCGCGAACTGCACGAGCGCAAGGGCGTGGTGTTCCATGGGCCGACCGAGGTCACCCGGTTCAGTGGCTCGGGGCAGGTAGATGCGGTGGAGCTGGCCAACGGCGAAACGCTGCGCACCCGGCTGGTGCTGCTGGGCACCGGGGTCAAGCCGGCCACTGCCTTCGTGCAAGGCCTGGCGCTGCACCGCGATGGCGCCGTGCAGGTGGATGCCGAGCTGCGCGCCGCCGAGGGCTTGTGGGCGGCCGGCGACATCGCCCGCTTCCCGCTGGCCGGCCAGCCGGTGCGCATCGAGCACTGGCGCCTGGCGCAACAGCACGGGGTGATCGCCGCCGCCAACATGCTCGGCGAGCAGCGCCGCTAGGCCGATGTGCCGTTCTTCTGGACCTACCAGCACGGGCGCACCTATGAAGTGCTGGGCCATGCCCAGCAGTGGGACGAGATGGTGTTCGTCGGGGAGCCGGAACACGGCGATTTCATTGCCCTGCAATGCGTGGGGGAGCAAGTCGCAGCGGTGATCGCCAAAGGCTACTCGGACGCCATGGCGTTGTTGTCGCAACGGATGAAGCGGCCACTGAGCCGCGCCGAGGCGCTGGAGCTGATCGGCTGAAGCACCTGGCCTGTGCTTTCAAAGGGGCGCGCTTGTGTGTACCCTTCCCCTCCGTGCACAGGATGCTTCGACATGATCTACCGCCCCCTCGGCCACAGTGGCCTGCAAGTCTCCGCGCTCACCCTGGGCAGCATGATGTTCGGCGAGCAGACCAGCACCGAAGATGCGTTGCGGATCATCGACAAGGCCTGGGACCAGGGCATCAATTTCATCGACACGGCCGACGTGTACAACGCCGGGCGTTCCGAGGAAATCGTCGGCGAAGCCGTTGCCCGCCATCGCCAGGACTGGGTGGTGGCCTCCAAGGTCGGCATGGGCCCCACCGATGGCCTGCCCAACCGCAGCGGGCTGTCGCGCAAGCACATCTTCAATGGCATCGACGCCACCCTCACGCGCATGCACTTGGACTACCTGGACATCTATTACCTGCACCGCGAAGACCACAAGGTGCCGCTGGAAGAAACCGTGCGCGCCATCGGCGACCTGCTGCAGCA
>NZ_DJTF01000139.1:0-43895 GCF_002438125.1 Pseudomonas sp. UBA6315 | reverse complement strand
CGGACCACGTGACCCTGCGCAATTACCAACGCAACGTGTTGCGCACACCGGCCAACAACAAGCTGCGCATGGACGACACCCGGGGGCAGGAGCACGTCAAGCTGAGTTCCGAGCATGGCGGCAAGAGCCAGCTCAACCTGGGGCATGTGGTTGATGGGCAGAAGCAGAAGCGTGGTGAAGGGTTTGAGCTGAGGAGCGATGCCTGGGGCGCGATTCGCGGCGGCAAGGGCGTGTTCATCAGCGCGGACGAGCAGACGAAGGCCCAAGGCAACGTGCTGCACATGAGTGATGCGACTCGACGCCTGCAACAGGCGGGCGAGCAATTGCAGCAACTCTCTGCCGACGCTGAGGCCAGCCAGGCAGAGCCCGCCGATGTACAGGCGCAGCTGACACTGCTGAGCGACCAGCTCAATGAGCTCAAGGCCGCGGTGCTATTGCTTAGCGCACCGCAAGGCATTGCCGTGAGCAGCGGCAAGCACCTGCAGCTGGCCGCGCAAGACAACCTGATGCTTAACGCCGGCGGCCAAGCGGACCTGAGTGTAGTCAAGCGTCTGTTCGTCGGTGTTGGTAGGGGGCTGAGCCTGTTCGTGCGCAAGCTGGGGATCAAGCTGATTGCCAATCAGGGCCCGATAACCGTCCAGGCGCAGAACGACACCCTGGAGCTGTTGGCCCGCAATGGGCTGTCGATCACCAGCACCGAAGACGCAATCAGCATCACCGCCAAGAAGAAGATCACCCTCAATGCTGGAGGCAGCTACATCACCCTCGATGCCTGTTGCATCGAAGCGGGGACCGAGGGTGATTACAACGTCAAGTCGGCGCACTTCGATTACAGCGGCCCGGCGAGCATGAAGGCTGCGCATGCGGAGTATCCCAAGCGCCAGTCGCCACAGCGGATGACATTGAAGCTGCCACAAGTCCCCAACGCACCCTCGGCCACCTGGGCCGGCATGCCCTACACGCTGTTTGCGGATGGAGTCGTGCTGCAGCAGGGCGTGGTGGACGAAAGCGGTGCGCTGAAGGTGGACCATCAGGTTGTGACCCGCCAGTACAAGGTGCAATTCGCCAATAACGTCAGCCTGCGGATTCCCATACCGGACCAGTACAGCAACGTGGAGCAAGGCCACTTGGCCAATCGTGGCCTGCGTCGTCACACCTCCATTGCTGAGCCTATCGCCAATGCACGCAATGAGTACATCAAGCTGTTTGATCAGGAAGGCCAAGCATGAGTCAGAGCGTAACTGTCGTACCCCTCGCATTCCAGTACACCGATGAATGCACTTTCACCCCGCCCTGGTTCGTCGAGGAAACGGACTACGACCCCGCACTCGCCCGTTACACCCCTCTGGTCAACGGTGAAGAAACCTTCCGTACCGTGCACCTGGCCATAGCCGCCGCGCAGAAGTCGATCGACATCATCTGCTGGGGTTTCCAGCCTTCGATGTACCTGATCCGCGACGGCAGCGCCCCTTGCCTGGGCGAGCTGCTGCTGGCCAAGGCCCGCGAAGGGGTGCAGGTGCGCATCCTGGGCTGGGAAATGCCGTTCAACACGGCGGGTTTTGCGGGCGAGGCGAACCTGCCGGGCAAGGGGCTGCTGCGCCTCAAGGACCGCGCCATGCAGAGCTCGACCGAAACGCAGTACGCCTTCGACCGGGACTGGTTCAAGCTGTGCGAGGCCGCTGACCGCCAGGCGGCCAAACGTGTTGGCGGTGGCTTTCCGGTGTTCGTCAGCCGTGGCTTCAGCTGGCGTGAGCGTGCCGAAATTGCCTACCAGGTAAAGCGCCACGGCCTTGATCCGCACATCAGCACCAGCATGCGCCAAACCCTGAAACTGACGGCCACCCATCACCAGAAGAGTGTGCTGGTCGACTTTGAGCTGCCCGACAGCGCCGTCGGCTTCGTGATGGGCCACAACTTTCTCGACGAATATTGGGACACCGACAAGCACTCGGCGCTCAACCGTAGCGAGCACAGCAAACCCGCTCCGGACCGAGGCCCGCGTGGTATGCGGCCACGTCAGGACATTTCGAGCCAGGTCAGTGGCCCGGTGCTTGAACATCTGCACGCCAACTTCGCCACGGCCTGGCACAAGGAAACGGGCGAAGACCTGCTGGTCAATCGGCAAGCGCATGCCGTGGCCCAGGCGTTGAACCTCAAGTCGGGTAGCGGCCAGCGGCTGATGTGCCAATTGCTGCGAACTCAACCGCAGATGAGCACGAAGCGTGAGATCGAGGCGTTGTACCTGCAGGCCGTGAACAACGCCACCCAGTTCATCTACATCGAGAACCAGTACTTTCGTTGGCCGCCGTTGGCCGAGGCAATCAAGAAAGCCGCGCTGGACCAGACCGGCGGCGGGCGCGATCCCGGTGTGCACGGCGCCTTGCACCTGTTTGTGGTCACCAACGCCACCGACGACGGCATCGGTGCCGGGACGGTGAACACGCAGCGGATGATCGAAAGCCTGGGGCGGGCCGAGACCATCCCGCAGGTGACCAAGCTGCGCCGGATCGAACAGGTCAGGAAGGCCGCGCCGCCGCGGCCACGGCCTGACGGCCCGAATGACCAGGTGGGCCGGCGTGCTCAGGCGAAATGGCAGGCGGAACTCGATGAGCAGATCAAAGAGATAGAAGAAAGCACGGTGGCGCCAGAAGACATACCGGGGTTGAAAGTGCATCTGTGCTCGTTGGTGGCGCCAGATTCACCGGCAAAGCAGCCGTGGATGCCGGTGTATATCCACTCGAAGTTGATGATTGTGAACGATGTGTTCACCACGCATGGCTCGGCGAATATCAATACGCGGAGCATGCAGGTGGACAGTGAACTTAATATTGCGCACGAGTGGGCGAGTGAGGCGCAGAAGTTGAGGCGGCGGTTGTGGGAACTGCATACGAATGGGGAGGGGGTACAGGATAATCCCAGGGAGGCGTTTGATGCGTGGAGGGAGTTGATTGATGAGAATAGGCGCTTTCAGATTAAGAAGGCAGTTCCGAAATGCTCGCTTGTAGAGTTCTTCTACGGTAAGCCAGTCCTAAAGGATTTGGATTGATGCGATCATTTTTGTTTCCATTTTTCATGTTGCTTACGGCTTGTAGTGTGAGCGAAATTTCAGTGCGTCATAAGGTTAAGCAAATGGACTCTCTTCATGATGTTAAAGTGAGCGCAACTTCCAGGTGTTTGCACGAAACTTTTCCGCCTGCATCAAGTGATGCTGATGTTCTGTTTGGCTATGCGCGCTGGTTGCAGAGAAATAATCAGCTAAGACGAGACGTTGGTGTCAATGTTCAAGTTGAGCGACTTTATCGGATCAGTGCTGAGCATGATCATTACAAAGCGAACATCAATTTGCAAAATGGCGCGATGCGAGGGCACTTTAAGCTGCGCGGCTGGGAGCACTTGAGATTCAGTGAGAAATTGATTGAGGCTAAAGTTGCTACAGGTTATTTGTTTGTTGCCTATTTTCTTGAGCAGGGTTCGGCCGGTCTGCAGCAAGACTCAGAAATGGCCCTTCGATACTATCGAAGGGCTGCTGACGAAGGGAGTGCGCTAGCTCAATATTATGTTGCAGAAAAGCTTGAGTCGATTGACGCTTTGTCTCAGGTCGCAAACGAAATGTATCGCTGTGCTGCTGAACAGGGGCACGGCAAGGCTTCCGTTGCATTAGGGATAATACTTAGAGAGGGGGGTAAGTACCGTGAAGCACTTGAAGTGCTTCAATTGGGAATCGCGGGTGGTTACGAACATTCTGCGGGACGATTGGGGAATGCTTTTCGAGTCCAACCTGCACACAGTACGCGTTACTTTGGCATGGACGAAGATATAGAACGGGCCGACAGGTACAAAGCAATATGGAGTATCCTCGCAAACTACTCTTATGCCGATCCAAAAGTTCCTGAAATCAACGAAATCGTGCCCCTCCCACCCGCAAAATTGCCACCGTGGGACGGGAAGCTGCAATGGCTGGAAGCACGCCTGGCAAACGTTCCACCAGAGAAGCCTAGCGAAGCCCTTATTCAAAAATTGGCCAAGGAAAAGCTGCTTGACCCGGCCAGCGGCAAACCCCTGCCAGGCTCTCCCGCATTGAGCAAGGCCGACTTCCCAATCATGGTGTGCGCCAGTGGCCAAGCCTGCCCAGAAAGTGGCTACTGGAAAGTGATGTACAGAGGGGGAGAGCACATTCGGTATTTCAATGAGGGCGAAGTCATGCCGACTCATTTGATGGTCTGGACGCACCCTCGACCATGGCCGTTGCGAGATAAGCCCATGCAGCGGGAAATACACGTGGAGTGGGGGCTGCTTGGGTGAAAAGCAGCCCGGATAGACATCGCCCGTGGGTTGGCAAGTTCAAGCCCCCAGAGCAGCGAACCGGCGCTGTTCACCCCTGCGCAAACTGCCGCAGCTTCTCGCCATCGAGCCGATAGCGAATCCACTCATCCTGCGGCTCGGCCCCCAGCGACTGGTAGAACCCGATCGCTGGCTCATTCCAGTCCAGAACGCTCCACTCCAGCCGCCCGCAGCCGTTTGCGACCGCTTCGCGGGCGATGTGCCGCAGCAATTCACGTCCAGCACCGCCGCCACGTTGCTCGGGCGTGATGTACAGGTCTTCCAGGTAGATGCCGTTGCGCCCCAGCCAGGTCGAGTAGCTGTAGAAGTACACGGCAAAGCCGATCGCCTGCCCGTCGCGCTCACAGATCAGGCTGTGCACCGTGCTGCCGTCATCGAACAGGGTGCGCTCGATATCGGCGACGCTGGCGATCACTTCGTGGCGGGCGCGCTCGTACTCGGCCAGCTCGGTGATGAAGCGCAGGATCTGCGCGGCATCACTACGTACCGCAGGGCGAATGGTCAGGCTCATGCTTGGGTTCCTTGTGCTGCTGAGGTGGCGGTACAGTGATGTGTATCTGCGTAATTAACCATAACTGTACCGGTCGCAGGGCAGGGCGACTGCGTTAGTGTGACAGCACTCATAACGATACTGGAATGCCTGCCATGCTTGCCTCTGCCGACCTGCTCACGGCCTTCATGCTGTTTGCCTTCGTGTCCTCGATCACCCCGGGGCCCAACAACACCATGCTGCTGGCCTCGGGGGTGAACTTTGGCGTGCGTCGCTCGATCCCCCATGCCATGGGCATCAGCCTGGGCTTCATGGTCATGGTGCTGGCGGTCGGCCTGGGGCTGGGCGAGGTGTTCAAGGCGTGGCCGGTGCTGTACACCGTGCTGCGCTACGTGGGGGCGGCCTACCTGCTGTACCTGGCGTGGAAGATCGCCACCGCCGGGCCGCTGAGCGCCGAGTCGCCCAATGCGCGCAAGCCGATGGGCTTTTTCGGCGCGGCGGCGTTCCAGTGGGTCAACCCCAAGGCCTGGGTCATGGCGGTGGGGGCCATCACCACTTACACGCCGGCCCAGGGCTATGTGATGAACGTGATCGTCATCGCCGCGCTGTTCGCCCTGGTCAACCTGCCCAGTGTGGGCATCTGGGTGATGTTCGGCAGCGCACTGCGCAAGCTGCTGCAGAACCCGCGCTGGCTGATGCTGTTCAATGTCCTGATGGCCTTGCTGCTGGTGATTTCGCTTTATCCGCTGCTGTTTGTAGAATCGGCACCCTGATAGACCGCCGAGTACAGTAAACCGATGCAATTGATTCCCTGGTCCCACGACTGCTCCGAAGGCTTCACCCTGCGCGGCTGGCGCTCGGAGCCCAGTGGCAAGCCGTTGCTGCACTTCGTGCACGGCAACGGCTTCTGCTGCCTGGCGTACCTGCCGCTGCTGATGGACCTGGCCGAGCATTTCGACCTGTGGCTGTGCGACGTGCAAGGCCACGGCGACAGTGACCATGGCGGCGAGTTTCGCGGCTGGAACCGCACGGCGGCGCTGGCACTGGAAGCGTTCGAAAGTGGCCGCGGCGAGTACGGCGACGTGCCCCGCCATGCCTTGGGGCACAGCTTTGGGGGCGTGCTCACCGGGCTGATGCTGGCCAGTGCACCGGGCCTGTTCGCGCGTGCCGTGCTGCTCGACCCGGTGCTGTTCAGCCGGCGCATGATCGGCACCATGGGCATCGCTGCGCGCCTGGGCCTGCACCGCAGCCATGCCCTGGCGCGCAAGGCCGCCAGCCGGCGCACGCACTGGCCCGACCGCGAGGCGGCGCTGGCGTCGCTGAAGGGCCGGGGGATTTTCAAGGGCTGGAGCGATGCCGCGCTGCATGCCTACGTCGAGCACGCCCTGGGCGATTGTGGCGAAGGCGTGGTGCTCAAGTGCCGGCCCAGCCGCGAGGTGGATATCTTCAGCTCGTTCCCGGCGCGCATGTGGGCGCAACTGGCCGCCATCCAAGTGCCGACCTTGGTGCTGTATGGCGCGCGCACCTATCCCTTCGTGCCGCGTTCGGTGCAACGCCTGGCTCGCATCAACCCGCAGGTGAGCGCCCGTGAAGTGGCCGGTGGGCACTGTTTCATGCAGGAAGACCCGGCCACGGCGGCGCAACAGGTGTTGGATTTCCTGCAAAACGGCTCAACTGTTCCACTTATGGGACGATGAGTGCCATTTCAGCTGTCTACTGACAGATTGTGCGCACTGGTAAGGTTAACCCAGCCAAGAGAGGAGACTTCTCATGAAAAAGATTCTGGGTATCCACCACAGCCCGCATGCCCATTGGGTAGGCGACGGCTTCCCGGTGAGCAGCCTGTTCACCTACGACAACCTGGCCAGCCAGATCAGCCCGTTCTTGCTGCTGGACTACGCCGGCCCCCACACCTTCACCCCGACCAGTGCCCGGCGCGGCGTTGGCCAGCACCCGCACCGGGGTTTCGAGACCGTGACCATCGTCTACCAGGGCGAGCTGGAGCACCGCGACTCCACCGGTGCTGGCGGCCTGATCGGCCCGGGTGACGTGCAGTGGATGACCGCCGCCAACGGCATCATCCATGAAGAGTTCCATGCCCCGTCCTTCGCCAAGAGCGGTGGCACCCTGGAAATGGTGCAGTTGTGGGTCAACCTGCCGGCTCGCGACAAGCGTGCGGCAGCGGGCTACCAGACGCTGCTCGATGCGGATATTCCGGTCATCTCGCTGCAGGACGATGCGGGCAGCCTGCGCGTCATCGCCGGCAGCTATGCCGGCCAGCCGGGGCCTGCGCGCACCTTCACCGCGATGGACGTCTGGGACATGCGCCTGCGCGCCGGTGCCCAGCTGCAACTGCCGGTTGCCGCGGGGCGCAATGCCGCACTGGTGGTGCTCAACGGCAAGCTGCGGGTCAATGGCGAGCGCGATGCCGGCCCGGCGAGCCTGGTGTTGCTGGACCGGGCGGGCGAGGGTGTGGCCCTGCAGGTGCTGGAAGACACCAGCGTGCTGCTGCTCAGCGGCGAGCCGATCGATGAGCCGATCGTCGGTTACGGCCCGTTCGTGATGAATAGCCAGGCGGAGATCGCCGAGTCGTTCGACGATTTCCATGCCGGGCGTTTCGGGCAGATGGCATGATTGGCCGATGAGCCCCTTGCACGCGGTACGACGCATCAGCCGCAGCCACCTGCAGCACACGCTGTGGCTGCGCTACCGTGCGCCGTACCACTGGCCGTCGACCCTGGCCTTTTTGGCTGCCCGCTGTATCCCTGGCATCGAAACCTTCAACGAAGGCGTGTACCGGCGCACCCTGGTGGTCGCCGGCCGCCACGCCGTATTGGAGGCCAGGCCCGCACGCGGGCACCATTTATTGGTTCGTTTGACCGGCGTACCCAACGCCGCACTCCCAGGGCTGATCGCCCGCATCCGCCGGGTGTTCGACCTGGACACCAACCCCGCACACATCGCCCAAGCCTTGAACGCCGACCCGCTGCTGGCCCGTTTGCTAGCCGCGCGCCCCGGCCTGCGCGTGCCGCAGGGGTGGGACGCTTGCGAGCAGGCCATGCGCACGGTGCTGGGCCAGCAGATCAGCGTGGCGGGGGCGATGACCTTGGCCGGCCGCCTGGTGGCACGCCACGGCCAGGCGCTGCAGGTGCAGGTGGATGGTTTGACCCACATATTCCCCACCCTCGAAGCGATCGCCAGCGCCCAGCTGGAAAACCTCGGCATGCCGCGCTCGCGGGCGGCCACGCTCGCCACCCTTGCCCGTGCGCTGCAGGCGCAACCCGGCCTGTTGCGCCCGGGGCAGCCGCTTGAAACCGTGCTGGGCAACCTCTGCCGCCTCAAGGGCATCGGCCCCTGGAGTGCCCAGTACCTGGCCCTGCGCCAAGTCGGTGCGCGAGATGCATTGCCGTTGGGGGATGTGGCGCTGGTCAAGGCATTACGCCTGTACGAAGGCCCCGACGCCCAGCTTGGCGAACGCGCCCTGGCCTGGCGCCCCTGGCGGGCCTATGCCCCGCAGCACCTGTGGGCTTCGCTGGCCGACTTCAGCCCGACTGCCGCCAGCGCACGTCGCTGATGCCGAAGCGCTCGGCCATCGGCCGGCTGACCATGCGCACCTTTTCGTGGCTGTAGCGGCCAATGCGGCCCAGGCCGGCATCGCAACTGGCCCAGTGCCAGGCCTCGGCGTTGTCCATCTGCTCGGCACGGATGACGAAGGACTTGGGCTTGCCATGCAGCTGATAGTCGATCACGTAGAGTTTGGCGTCGATCATCGGGGCGTCAGCGTCCTGTGTGGCTTGAGCAATGGAGCCTCAGCGCCGGCAAAAAGTTTGCCCGTGCCCGCCCAATGGCGGTTTAGCGACCGCTGGTCGCCCCGTGCCATCATTGGACCGAACGGTCACCGCCTGCCGGGGTTCTTCCACTAAGGTGCTAGATGATCTCGCGCGCAACCATTGCCCAGGCGCATGGACGGCCGTTTGGGCATGCGCATTATCAATTGGCACCCTGCCTGCCAAAGGCGTACTCCAACAACAGGCCATCCAGTACAGAGAGGGTCGTACCATGTCGTTGATAGGCGTTTCGATGCTGGAAATGCGGCAAATGATCGAACAGGCCTGCCTGCCTGACCGCTGCGAAGTGAGCTGCACCGATGGCGTCAGCCTGACCATCCGGCTGGCCCAGGGGCAAAGCCTGGAGGAGGGCGTCGTCCTTACCGGGGTGTCGTTGCAAGGCCTCAACAGTTGCCGCGATGTGGTGAACCTGGTGGGGCAGCTGCACGCCCTGCGGTCCACCCATCCTTCGCCGCTCAGGGCCATCGCCTGAGCGACGCCGTGCACCGGTCAGCCGAGGCTGGCCGGGCGCACGTATTCGGGCATCAGCCCGTTGCTCCAGAACAGGATCATCGACACCAGGATGGTCACCAGCAGCAACAGCCCCACCCCCCACACGCAGGTTGCGAACAGCATCGCCTGTTCCTTGCGCAGGCGTAAAAAGGTCTGCAGGCCGCCATACAGCAGCACGGTGGCATAGGCAGACGCGGCCGCCAGCACGATCAACGCCAGCCAGCGAATCGGCACCAGGCCGATCACCCCGGCGAAGAACCACGGCGTGGCGCAATAGGCGGCAAAACCGATGCACTGGTTCAGGCTCGGTTGCGTATCGAAGCCGCGTGACATCCAGCGGATCATCACCCCCATCAGCATCACCCCGACCACCGTGGTGGCATACAGCAGCGCCGCCAGTTGCGCCGCGCTGGCCATGCTCAGGCGCACGCGCTCCTCGGCAGCCAGGCTCCAGCCAAAGGTGGTGGTGCCGACGAACAGGCACAGCGCCGGGATCAGCGCCAGGGCCAGCAGGCGCGGCAGGTATTGCTGCGGGTGGTCTTCCTCGGCCCGGCGTATTTCCATCCAGGCATCTGAAGGGTGGGTGAAAAGCTTGAGCAACGGACTGTTCATGGCGTTCTCCACAAAGGCAGGGGCCTTTAGGTATGGAGGTACGCCATTTGCGCCAGGTTCAGCCCGGTTCGCCGCCGTTGATCGGCTTACTGCAGCTCCACCAGCAGGTTGAGGCCGCCATCGCCGCATTTGCCCTGGTCGCGAACCACCCCATGGTAGCTGCGGCCATCCCAGATGAACGCAACGCTATGGGCGCGCTCGACCTTGTCGGGCAGCGGCGGGCAAATGTGCAGGCGCAGGGCGGGGCGCCCTTGCAGGCTCAGGGCGGCGAGCTGGCATTGGCATTCCACGCTCTGGGCCACCGGGCCGAACAGGGTGTCGCGCACATAGTCGAGCTGCACGGGGGTGTTGGGGGCGCGGCCGGGCATCTTCATGGCTGCGGGGCTTTTGTGGCGGGGCGCTGAGTGAGCATCGGCAAGCTCCTGACAGGGGCAACGAGTATCTCTGTTTTGAGCAGGATGAGGGGCAGATGTTCAAAATGATTCATGTGAATTCATCCCGGCCGCTGGCGATGGCGCAAGGCAGGCGCAAACCGCCGGAAAATGGCTCAGCCAGCCTTGCGCAGCGTCAGGTTGATCCGCCGTTCGCCCATCCGTGGATGCACGCCAGGCTTGATCGGCAGCACGCCATGAAAGCGCAGCCGGTCTTCGCCCCCCCACACCAGCACATCGCCATGGCTCAAGGGGATGCGCTGGGTGCGCTCGGCACGCTGCAGCCCACCGAACAGGAACACGGCGGGCAAGCCCAGTGAGATCGACACGATCGGCTGGCCGAAATCCGCTTCGTCGCGGTCCTGGTGCAGGCTCAGGCGGGTGCCGGGCAGGTAGTGGTTGACCAGGCAGGCGTCGGGCACGAAGCCTTCGAAGCCGGCAGCTGCGGCTGCACGCGTGGCCAGGCCGAGCAGCACCTGGGGCAGGGCGGGCCAGGGCTGGCCGCTGACGGGGTCGGTGGGGCTGTAGCGATAACCTTTGGCGTCACTGACCCAGCCCAGCGCGCCGCAGTTGGTCAGGGCCACTGCCATGTTCAGGCCGCCTGGGGTCTGCATGTGCCGCCAGGGCGCGGCGCGCAGCACCGGGCGCAGGGCATCCAGTATTGGCTCGATCTCGGGCAGGGCGAAGCCGGGCAGCAGCACGGTGTGGCTGGCCAGGCGTTGCGGCTGGGGGCCGAACAGGTCGAGGTCGGACTGGATCATGGTGGTGGCGTTGGGGTTGGGGGCTGCCCATTCTAACGCTGTTGGCCTGCCAGGCCGTGGGCCGTTGCAATAAATGTGGAAGATTGCGCCAGCCGGCAAGGAGCAGGCGCCGGCAAATCCACAAGCCAGGGGCCCTTTGCCAACCATCGCGTTCTCCCTTTACGTAAACGTCACCTTATGCCACCTTCTACCGCAGCCTGATGACGGTCAGGAATTTCTCCCGCACACTGCCCAAAATTCCCAAGCCCGTCCCCCGCCACCTTGCGGGGCACAGCCGGAGTAGAAAATGGCGCGACAACTAATAACAAACGCCCAAGACCCGCTGCACGAATCCCGCCAGGCTCGCCTGAAGCTGGCCAGTGAGGGCGAGCTGCCGCTGGGCATGCTGCGCGACGAAATCGACGCCTCCTGGCGCCGCAGCCTGGGCCATGGCCTGGACTGCCTGCAGGGCGAGCAGGTGGGCCTGGGCCTGGAGCAGGGGCATGACCTGCGCATGCTCCTGGAGCGCAACCGCCTGCTGGTCGACGCCGTTACCCCCGAGCTGGACTACCTGGTCGCACGCCAAGGCAAGGCGGGGATCATCATCCTTGGCGACGCCCAAGCCAACGTGCTGGCCATCGAAGGCCAGACCCACGTGCTCAGCCGCGAGGGCCTGCGCGACTTGCACCCGGGTAGCTGCTGGAGCGAGTCGCTGCGCGGCACCAATGCCATCGGCACGGCGGTGGTCGAAGGCCGGCCGACGCTGATCAACTGCGGCGAACACTACCTGGACCGCCTCAGCCCGTTCTCCTGCACCTCCGTGCCGCTGCGCGACCCGCACGGCGAGGTGATCGGTGTGCTCGACATCACCCGCGAAGGGGTGATGGCGCAACCGCAGGACAGCCTGACCACGCTGATGCTGGCAGCCGGCAACATCGAAAGCCGGCTGTTCGGCCTGTGCCACCCGGAGCATCTGGTGCTGGCCTTCCACAGCCGCACGCAATACCTCAACAGTGCCTGGCAAGGGCTGCTGGCGCTGAGCCTGGACGGTGAAGTGCTGGCCGCCAACGACAACGCCTGCCAGCTGCTGCAGGTGCCTCGCCATGAGCTGCTGGGCCGGCGCAGCAGCGACCTGCTGGGCGAGCGCTCGCCCGCCTTCATCGCGCGCCTGTGGCAGGGCGGGGTGAGCAGCGTGCAGACGGCCAAGGGCGAGTTCTACTTCCGCGCCTTGCAGCTGCCGCGCCATGCGCGGGTCAATGGCAGCGCGCCCGCCAGCAAGCCGGCGCTGAGCAAGCCAGCGCCCGCGCTCGAAGCGCTGGCCGGTGGCGACCCGCGCCTGGCGCGCAACCTGCGCATGGCCCGCCAGGGGCTGGGCAATGGCCTGCCGGTGCTGCTGCTGGGCGAGACCGGTACCGGCAAGGAAGTGGTCGCCCGCGCCTTGCACCAGGCCAGCCCGCGTGCCGACAAGCCCTTCGTGGCCGTTAACTGCGCGGCCATCCCCGAAGGGCTGATCGAGTCCGAACTGTTCGGCTACCGCGAAGGTGCCTTCACCGGCTCGCGCCGCGGCGGCATGGTCGGGCGCCTGATGCAGGCCCACGGCGGCACGCTGTTCCTCGATGAAATCGGCGACATGCCGCTGGCCCTGCAGGCGCGCCTGCTACGGGTGCTGCAGGAGCGGCGGGTGGCGCCATTGGGTGCGGGCGACGAGCAGGACATCGACGTGGCGCTGATCTGCGCCACCCACCGCGACCTGAAGCGCCTGGTGCAGGACCAGCATTTTCGTGAAGACCTCTACTACCGGGTCAACGGCGTGTCGCTGCGCCTGCCGGCACTGCGCGAGCGCGACGACCTGGCAGCGATCATCGAAGGCCTGCTGGACAAGGCCGGGGCCAAGGGCGTGAGCCTCGACCCGGCGCTGGCCGGTTTGCTCGAAGGCTTCGACTGGCCGGGCAACATCCGCCAGCTGGAAATGGTGGTGCGCACGGCGCTGGCCATGCGCGAGGACGGCGAACAGTTGCTGACCCTGGACCACCTCACCGATTGCCTGCTCGACGAACTGGCCAGCGGCGGTGCGCCCTCCGGGAGCTTGAAGGACAGCGAACTGGAGCTGATCCGCAACGCCCTGGCGCGCCATCAGGGCAATGTTTCGGCGGCCGCCGAGGCGCTGGGCATCAGCCGGGCGACCTTGTACCGCAAACTCAAGCAGTTGCGGGGCTGACATGGGCGGCTTGTTCGCAAGGCTGATGGAGTCCAGCGACCCTGTGCTCATGCGCCAGGCCCTGGCCTGGCTGTATGGTTTCGTGCGCCCGCAGCGGCGTGCCATCGGCGTGTTGCTGGGCCTGTCGCTGGGCGCCTCGCTGCTGGCCCTGGCGCAACCCTGGCTGGTCAAGACGCTGATCGACGAAGGCCTGCTGGCCAAGGATTACCAGACCCTCTGGCACATGGCGGCGATCATGATCGGCGCCGGGCTGCTCGGCACCGTGCTGGCCGGGGTCAACCGCTACCTGCACACGCGGTTGTCCGGGCGCATTCTGTTCGCCCTGCGTGACGACCTGTACCGCCACCTGCAGCGGCTGTCGCCGAACTTCTACGGGCGCCGGCGCACCGGCGATATCCTGTCGCGGCTCGATGGCGACGTTGCCGAGATCCAGCGGTTCGCCGTGGATTCGCTGTTTTCGGCGGTGTCGGCAGTGATCGGCCTGGTGGGCGCGGTGGCGCTGATGCTGATGCTGTCCTGGCAGCTGTCGCTGCTGCTGGCGCTGCTGATTCCGCTCGAGGTGCTGTGGCTGCGCTGGATGCGGCGCAAGGTCGAGCGCGAAGTGCGCAGCCTGCGTGAGCGTTCGGCGGATGTGTCCTCGTTCCTGGTCGAGACGCTGCCGGCGATGAAGTTCATCCAGGCCGCCGGCCAGCAGGGCCGGGAAGCCGGGCGCCTGGACCAGCTGGGCCAGGGCTACATGCGCCAGCTGCTCAAGGTGCAGGTCACCGAATTCTTCACCCAGGCGATCCCCGGCACGCTGACCTCGTGGTGCCGCGCCTGCGCGTTTCTGGTGGGCGGCTGGTGGGTGATCCAGGGTACCTGGCAGCTGGGCGCGCTGATTGCGTTCTCCACCTACATGGGCATGGCCGTGGGCCCGGTACAGAGCCTGTTGGGGCTGTATGTGGCGGTGCAGCGCATGGCGGTGAGCCTGGGCCGGGTGATGGAGCTGAAACAGGAAGCCGTGGCCGTGCACGAGGCGGCGGTGCCGCGGCCGATGCCGCAAGGGCCGGGCGAGCTGCGCCTGGAGGCGCTGCGCTTTGCCCATGACGGGCGCCAGGGCGCGGTGCTGGACAACGTCGACGCCTGCCTGCCCGGGGGCCTGAAGGTCGCCATCAGCGGCGCCTCGGGCGTGGGCAAGTCGACCCTGATCGACCTGCTGCAGCGCTTCTACGACCCCGATGACGGGCGCATTCTGCTCGACGGCGTGGACCTGCGCGAGCTCGACCTGGCCGCCGTGCGCCAGCGCATCGCGGTGGTCAGCCAGGACATCGTGCTGTTTCGCGGCACCCTGGCGCAGAACCTCGCCTACGGCGCGCCCCAGGCCAGCCGCGAAGCGCTGGAACAGGTGGTGCGCCTGGCGCACCTGGAAGGCCTGGTGGCCAGCCTGCCGCTGGGCCTCGATGGCCTGCTCGGCGAGCGCGGCCAGCAGCTTTCCGGTGGCCAGAAGCAACGCATCGCCATCGCCCGCGCGGTGCTCCAGGCTCCGTCGATCCTGGTGCTGGACGAAGCCACCTCGGCGGTGGACGAAGCCACCGAGCGCGAAGTGATCGCCGCCATCGACGAACTGTTCGCCGGGCGCACGCGCATCCTCATCAGCCACCGCGCCGCGACCTTGGCCGATGCTGACCTGCACTTGCATCTGCAGGGCGGGCAACTGCGGGTATTGCCCCAGGAGGCCCTGAAACATGGCCACTGAAATACGCCTCGGGATGGTCGACAGCGGCTGCACGCCGGCCCAGGCCGAGAGGCTGGGCGCCGCACGCCGCTTCTGGCTGGAAGAGGGCGTGCTGCGTGAAGGCGAATTGCAACCCGACCGCCTGGGCCATGGCAGCGCTGTGCTGGCGCGCCTGCAGGGGGAGGCGAGCAGGGTGCCGGTGCTGCTGGCCCAGGTGTTCGGCGAACAGGGCAGCACCAGTGCCTTGCAGGTAGCCGCTGGCATGCTGTGGCTGGCCGAGCAGGGGGCGACCTTGATCAACCTGAGCCTCGGGCTGCAGCAGGACCGCCCGGCGCTGCGCCAGGCCTGCGCCGAAGTGCAGGCCGCAGGCGTGCTGCTGTGCGCATCGAGCCCTGCCCAGGGCGCGGCGGTCTACCCGGCCAGCTACCCGGGGGTGATACGCATCACCGGTGACGCCCGCTGCGCGCCGGGCCAGTGGTCGTGGCTGGGCAGCGCCCAGGCCGATTTCGGTGGGCACGTCGGTGAACGGCGCATGGCCGGTGCCAGCCTGGGCTGCGCGGCGGTGGCGGGGCGGATGGCTGCCCTGCTGCAGCAACAGCCCGGGCTGGACCGCCAGCAGCTGCTCGCCTGGCTGCAGGCCCACGCCAGTTTCACCGGCCCCGAGCGGCGCAGGGCAGGCGATGCCTGAGCCGCGCATTGTGGTGCTGGGTGCAGGCCCGGCGGGCGCCGCTACCGCGCTTGGCCTGCGGCGCCTGGGCTACCCGGTCACCGTGGTCAGCGACTGGCGGCGCTTCGCCGCGCTCGAAGGGGTTTCCCAGCGGGTGCTGGAGGGCCTGCGCAACGCCGGCCTGGGCGGCGCCCTGGCAGAGGCGGCGATGCCGGCGACCCGCGAGGTGCGCTGGAATGGCCAGCACCTGCAGCTGAACCAGGAGTTTCTGCTCGACCGCCAGTGCTTCGACCGAGCCCTGCGCCTGGACCTCGAGCGGGCAGGGGTGAAGGTGGTCGAAGGGCGCGTGCGCGAGGTCACGCACAAGGGCGTGCATTGCGTCGGCCTGGACGACGGGCAGGTGCTGCACGCTGAGTTTCTGGTCGAAGCACGAGGCCGCCAGGCGCCGCTCTCGGCAGACCGTCTGCGCGGGCCGGAAACCATCAGCCTGCTGAACCTCTGGCAGGGTGAGCCCGGGGCGCCGGCGTCGGCGGTGGAGAGCCTGGACCAAGGCTGGGCGTGGATGGCCCGGCGCGCCGATGGCCGTTGCTACTGGCAGATCACCCTGGATGCCGGCGGTTTGCCGGGCAAGGCCGCATTGCCCGAGTACTGCGCCGAGCGCCGCCGGGGTTCGGCGCTGGTGGCCGAACTGTTCGGTGCGCAGGCCTTCGCGCCTGCCCAGGTGCATGCGCGCAGCAGCACGGCGATCCTTGCGGGTGAATGCGTGGGGGACGACTGGATCCGCGTGGGGGATGCCGCCATGGCGGTTGACCCCTTGTCGGGGAATGGGATTTTCCAGTCGCTGTCGTCGGCCTTGCAGGCGCCTGTGGTGGTCAACACCTTGTTGCGCAGGCCTGAGCGGGCGGCGTTGGCCAAGCGCTTTCACCAGCAGCGGGTGGAGCAGCTGTTTTTGCGCTTTGCTCGCATCGGGCGGGATTTTTATGGGCAGGAACAGGCGCGTGCCGGGCTTTCGTTCTGGGCCAGGCGCCGGGGCTGGCCGGATGCGCAGCCGCTGCACCTGGCGGCGGATTGGGCGGCGGTGCGGGTAGAGACGCGGCCTGTGTTGCGTGATGGGTTTGTGGATGAGGCCGAAGTGGTGGTGACGGCGGATCAGCCGTTGGGGATCTGGCATCTGCAGGGGGTGGAGCTGGCGCCGGTGGTGCGTGGGCTGCGGGGTGGGCTGGGGGTTGAGCACGTGCTCAAGGGCCTGGCCTTGGCGCAGCAGGGGATGGTGCGGCGGTGGCTGGTGGAGCAGGGTTGCAGTTGATGTTCTGTTGGGCTGTTCTGGCCCTATCGCCGGCAAGCCGGCTCCCACAGGGATAGCGCAGGGCTCACTGTGGGAGCCGGCTTGCCGGCGATAGGGCCGCTACAGATCTGCGATCAAAGCTTGATCAACACCGACTTAAGCTCGGTGTAATGCTCGATCGCCGCCGCGCCCATCTCACGCCCCACCCCAGACATCTTGTAGCCGCCAAACGGCAATGCCGGGTCCAGCGCGCTGTGGCAGTTGACCCACACCGACCCCGACTTGATCCGCGGAATCATCCGGTGCACCGCCGCCAGGTCGTTGGACCAGATGCTCGCCCCCAGCCCATAAGGGTTGTCGTTGGCCATGCCGATCACCTCGTCGAGGTCATCGAACGGCATCGCCACCAGCACCGGGCCGAAGATTTCTTCCTGCACCAGGCGGTGGCGCTGGTCGACGTCGACGATCACCGTCGGCTTGACGAAGTAACCTGGGCCGAACCCTTCGCCACCACAGGCAATGGTCGCGCCCAGCTCGCGGCCCAGCTCGATGTAGCCGGTGACCCGGTCCTGCTGCTTGGCCGAGATCAGCGGCCCCATCTGCACTGCCGGGTCCAGGCCGCTGCCCAGTTTCATGCCATTGGCGATGCCGGCGATGTCGGCCACCACGTTGTCGAAATGCTTGCGGTGCACATACAGGCGCGAGCCGGTGCAGCACACCTGGCCCTGGTTGAAGAAGATCGCCGTGGCGGCGCCGGCGGCGGCCTGCTGCAGGTCGGCGTCGGGCATGACGATGGTCGGTGACTTGCCGCCCAGCTCGAGGGTAACGCGGGTCATGTTGTCCATCGCCGCCTTGCCGATCAGCTTGCCCACCTCGGTGGAGCCGGTGAAGGTCAGCTTGTCCACGCCGGGGTGGCGGCTCAGCGCTGCACCAGCGTTCAGGCCGGTGCCGGTGATCACGTTGAGCACCCCGGCCGGGTAGCCGGCTTCGTCCACCAGCTCGGCGAGCTTGAGCGCGGTCAGTGGGGTTTCGTCGGCCGGCTTGAGGACCATGGTGCAGCCGGTGGCCAGGGCCGGGCCGAGCTTCCAGCAGGCCAGCAGCAGCGGGAAGTTCCAGGCGACGATGGCGCCCACCACGCCCACCGCTTCGCGGCGCACGAAGCCATGGAACTGGTCGTTGGGCATCAACGGCATCGACGCCTCGACGGTGCTACCCTCGATCTTGGTGGCCCAACCGGCCATGTAGCGCAAGAAATCGATCGCCAGCTGCACGTCCATGACCTTGGCCACGGCGGCGCTCTTGCCGTTGTTCAGGCATTCCAGCTCAGCCAGCTGCTGCGCGTCGCGCTCCATCAGGTCGGCCAGGCGCCACAGCAGGTTCTGCCGCTCGCGCGGGCGCATGCGGCTCCACGGCGAGTCGTCGAAGGCCTGGCGCGCGGCGCGCACGGCGCGGTCGACGTCCTCGGCCTCGGCCGCCGGCACTTCGCCGAGGATCTCGCCGGTGGCCGGGTTGCGGAACGACAGGGTGCGGCCGCTGGTGGCGTCCTGCCACTCGGCGCCGATGCGCATCTTCAGCTTGCGATCGAGGAAGGCGCGGGTGGCGGGCAGGATGGGCAGTTCGGAAAGCATGGGGCGGTGCCTCTTGTCATTGGATGTGCCCGGGGCTGGCGCAATGGCCGTGCCAAAATCGCGCATCGGGCGCAAAGGCCTGTGCTGCCTTGGCTTTGCCCAGGTGCAAGGGTGCGATTGCGTGGTTGCGCTGTTGCACTTTGAGACGGTGTGAGACGGTGGATGAAACAGTGCCTGTGAGGCCCTATCGCCGGCAAGCCGGCTCCCACAGGTAGGTAGGAGCCGGCTTGCCGGCGATGGCCTGCGCAGCGGGCCCTGTCTCAACCTGATACACCCTGTCGCGAATTGGCACGGTCCTACTCGCCCATGGCGGCCACCCGGTAACCCCAAAAACCCCTCAAGAGCCTGAAATACAACGACTTCCCAGCATCTGGCACAGTTTCTGTATCACAACTGTCACATGCACACCTGCTGTACCCAAGCGTGCGAAAACCATAAGAACAACAACCGTGGAGGTCTGACCTTGAAGACGACTCGACTCCGGCGGCATGCGGGCAAACTGGCGCTTGTCGCCGCCGCACTGCTGGGCACCCAGGCCATGGCGGCCGAACAGGGCCCGAGCCTGTTGCAGAACAAGTGCATGGGGTGCCACATCCCCGAAGGCAACGACACCTACAGCCGCATCAGCCACCAGCGCAAGACGCCCGAAGGCTGGCTGATGAGCATCGCCCGCATGCAGGTCATGCACGGCCTGCAGATCAGCGACGACGACCGCCGCACCTTGGTCAAGTACCTGGCCGACAAGCAGGGCCTGGCGCCGAGCGAAACCGATGGCGTGCGCTACGCCATGGAGCGCCGCCTCAACACCGTCGAGCACTTCGACAGCATGCTCAGCGAAACCTGCGGGCGTTGCCACTCCGGTGCCCGCGTTGCCCTGCAGCGCCGCCCGGCGCAGGAATGGGAGCACCTGGTCAACTTCCACCTCGGCCAGTGGCCGTCGCTGGAGTACCAGGCCCAGGCGCGCGATCGCGACTGGCTGGAAATTGCCCTGAAACAGGTAGTGCCGGAACTGGCCAAGCGCTTCCCGCTGCAAAGCCCGGCCTGGGAGCAATGGCAGCAAGCCAAGCCCAAGGCCGATAGCCTGCCGGGCCAATGGGCCTTCAGCGGCCACATGCTGGCCAAGGGCGACGTGCGCGGCGTGATGACCGTCAGCCCCGACCAGGGCGATACCTTCAAGGTCGAGGTCAAGGGCAGCTACGCCGACGGCACGCCGTTCAACGGCAACGGCTCGGCGATCCTCTACAACGGCTACGAATGGCGCGGCAACGTCAAGGTTGGCGAGGCCAACCTGCGCCAGGTGTTCGCAGCGCTCGATGGCGAGATGAAAGGCCGCATGTTCGAGGCCGACCACGATGAGCGCGGCCTGGACTTCAGCGCCGTGAAGGAAGGCAAGGCGCGCCTGCTGGCGGTGCAACCGGCGTTCATCAAGGCCGGGGGCGAAAGCGAGATCAGCCTGGTCGGCACCGGCCTTGACGGCAAGCCGGACCTGGGTGCGGGCGTGGAAGTGACCGAGGTGCTGGAGCAGACCCCGACCCTGGTGCGGGTCAAGGCGCGCGCCGCGGCCGATGCCAAGCCAGGCCTGCGCGAAATCGCCGTGGGCGCGCTCAAGGGCGTCAACCTGGCGGTGTACGACAAGGTCGAGGAAGTGAAGGTGGTGCCGGCGTTCTCCATTGCCCGCATCGGCGAAAACGGCGCTTCGGTGCCCAAGGTGCAGGGCCGCTTCGAGGCCGAGGCCTGGGGCAAGGATGCCAGCGGCCAGCCGCTGCGCATCGGCTACCTGCCGGCCACCTGGAAGGTCGAGCCGTTCAACGAGCGTGCGGTCGAGGACGAAGACGTCAAGTTCGCCGGCCAGATGCAGGCCGACGGCGTGTTCGTGCCAGGCGGCGCCGGCCCGAACCCGGCGCGCAAGATGATGACCAACAACGCCGGCAACCTGAAGGTGGTCGCGACCCTGGCTGACGGCGGCCAGACGGGCGAGGGGCACTTGATCGTCACCGTTCAGCGCTGGAACAGCCCGCCCTTGCCATAAGGGCCGGTTGCCAAGCTTGTTCAACGGATCGATTACGCGGAGGTCGCCATGGGCGCACTACTGAACCTGGTCGAGCGCAACCTGCACGAAGTGCAGGTCGACGCCGACCGCATGCTGTTCCATATCCCCAGCAGCTCGCTGTTCGCCACTGACGCGGTGACCGGCAGCATCATCGACACCCTGCGCCAGCAAGGCTGCAGCGCCGAGGAGCTGACCCAGCGCCTCGGCCAGCAGTTCGCCGGCCAGGACATCCAGGAAACCCTGCGCGAGCTGATCGCCCTGGAGCTGGTCAGCGACGGCTCGCCACTGACGCCGGAAATCGCCCTCAGGCAGGTCGAGCGCACCGCGCTCAACACCGTGGTGCTCAACGTCAACACCGGCTGCAACCTGAGCTGCACCTACTGCTACAAGGAAGACCTGGACAAACCCTCGGCCGGCAAGAAGATGAGCACCGCCACCGCCGAAGCCTCGGTGGAGATGCTGCTCAAGGAATCGCCCGACGAGCAGCGCTACAGCGTGGTGTTCTTCGGCGGCGAGCCGCTGTCCAACCGGCCGCTGATCGAGCACATGGTGGCCTACTGCGAGCGGCGTTTCGCCGAGGCGGGCAAGCAGGTGGAATTCATCATGACCACCAATGCCACGCTGCTCACCGAAGAGATCGTCGACTGGCTCAACGCCCACCGCTTCGGCCTGTCGGTGAGCATCGACGGGCCCAAGACCGTGCACGATCGCAACCGCATCACCGTGGGCGGGCAGGGCACCTATGACGTGGTGCGGCGCAAGGCCGACATGCTGCTGTCGCGCTACACCAGCCGCCCGGTGGGCGCGCGGGTGACCCTGACCCGCGGCATCACCGATGTCGAGACCATCTGGAACCACCTGTTCAACGAGATGGGCTTTGCCGAAGTCGGCTTCGCCCCGGTGACCTCCGGCGATATGTCCGACTTCAACCTCACCGGTGACGAGCTCATCGAGGTGTTCGCCAACATGAAGGCCCTGGGCCGGCGTTACCTGGAAGCGGCACTGGAGCACCGCAACATCGGGTTTTCCAACCTGCACCAGCTGATCACCGACATCCACGAGGGCCACAAGAAGGCCCTGCCGTGCGGCGCCGGGCTGAAGATGCTGGCGGTGGACCACGAAGGCGAGCTGAACCTGTGCCACCGCTTCACCGGCTCCAGCCTGCCGACCTTTGGCAACGTGCACCAGGGCGTCAAGCAGGCGCAGCTCAACGACTTTCTGTCCCAGCGCCTGGACCGCAGCAACACCGGCTGCGACAGCTGCCGCATCCGCAACCTGTGCTCCGGTGGCTGCTACCACGAGAGCTACGCGCGCTACGGCGACCCGCAGCACCCGACCTACCACTATTGCGAGCTGATGCGCGACTGGGTCGACTTCGGCATCGAGGTCTACAGCCGCATCATGGCCGCCAACCCGGCCTTCATCGATCGCTACATCACCCCGCGAAAGGCCCACTGACATGAAGCACTTGAAGCCCCTGAACAACAAGGCGCGCATCCTGGAGCAGGCCGCCGCCGAAGACCGCGTCGAAGAAGTCATGGCCATGAGCGCCGTGGCCGGCTGCACCGCCACCACCGACCCGGGTTGGGAAGTGGACGCCTTTGGCGGCGTCAGCTCGCTGTGCCAGCCGATGGAGGCCGACCTGTACGGCTGCTCCGACCCTTGCTGGTGGCCGGCCCAGGTGCCGGACATGATGAGCACCTACCAGGACTGGAACGCCCAGGCCACCAACTCCCAGGAAGACTGGCGCAACCTCGGCACCGTGTTCCCGAAAGACAAGTGACCGGCCCGACAAGAAAAACAAGGGGAAACCGCATGAATGCTGGACGCTGCGCGCAACTCGCGCTCACCATCGCCGCCACGGCCTGCGCCTGGGCGGTGCAGGCCGACGACGCAGGCAAGGCCCTGAAGGCCGGCCAGGAATACCTGGTGACCACCAACTACCCGAACAACCTGCACCTGGTCGATGTGGCCAGCGACACGCTCTACAAGAGCTGCCCGCTGCCCGGCAAGTTCGGCCCCGGCACCGCAATGATGGCGCCGGACAACCACACCGCCTACGTGCTCAACAACCACTACGCCGACATCTACGGCGTGGACCTGGACACCTGCAAGACCACCTTCCACGCCAACCTGTCGAGCGTGCCCGGTGAAGTCGGCAAGTCGATGTACTCGTTCGCCATCAGCCCCGATGGCAAGGAGATCTACGCCACGGTCAACCCGACCCAGCAGCTCAACGACCACTACGTGGTCAAGCCGCCGCGCCTGGAGGTGTTCAACAGCGCCGACGGCGTCGATGCCAAGCCCGTGCGTACCTTCCCGATGCCGCGCCAGGTGTACCTGATGCGCGCCGCCGACGATGGCAGCCTGTTCTTCGGCGGGCCCGACATGTACAAGATGGACGTGAAAACCGGCAAGTACGAGGTGGCCCTGCCGCTGCGCAACTGGCACCGCCAAGGCTACAGCGCCCCGGACGTGCTGTACTTCTGGCCGCACCAGAGCCCGCGCCACGAGTTCTCGATGCTCTACACCATCGCCAAGTTCAAGGACGAGAAACAGGACCCGAACACCGCCGAGCTGCTGTACGGCTACCTGAGCGTCGACCTCAAGACCGGCAAGACCCACACCCAGGAGTTCGCCGACCTGACCGAGCTGTACTTCACCGGCCTGCGCTCGCCCAAGGACCCCAACCAGATCTACGGCGTGCTCAACCGCCTGGCCAAGTACGACATCAAGCAGCGCAAGCTGATCAAGGCGGCTAACCTGGAGCACACCTACTACTGCGTGACCTTCGACAAGAAGGGCGACAAGTTGTACCTGGGCGGTACCTTCAATGACCTGGCGGTGTTCGACCCCGAGACGCTGGAGAAGGTGAAGAACATCAAGCTGCCCGGTGGCGACATGTCCACCACCACGCCGCAGGTGTTCGTCCGCTAGTTCGGTGTTGCCTCTATCGCCGGCAAGCCGGCTCCCACAGCAGGGCTCACAGCGCCCGGTGTGGGAGCCGACTTGCCGGCGATAGGGCCGGTTAATCCACTACAAGAACAACAAGGCGATCGCCCATGACCCAGCCCAGCTACACCCAGGGCAACCAGGACAAAGCCCTGCTCAGCCATTGCATCGGCGACGCCTTCGACGCCACCGTCGCCCGCTTCCCCGACCGCGAAGCCCTGGTGGTGCGCCATCAGGCGCTGCGCTACACCTGGCAGCAACTGGCCGAAGCCGTCGACCAGCATGCCCGCGCCCTGATCGCCCTGGGCGTGCAGCCGGGCGACCGCTTGGGCATCTGGGCGCCCAACTGCGCCGAGTGGTGCATCACCCAGTTCGCCAGCGCCAAGGTCGGCGCGATCCTGGTCAACATCAACCCGGCCTACCGCAGCAGCGAACTGGACTACGCCCTCGGCCAGTCGGGCTGTCGCTGGGTGATCTGCGCCGATGCCTTCAAGAGCTCCGACTACCACGCCATGCTCCTGAGCCTGATCCCAGGCCTTGCGCAAGGGCAGCCCGGCGCGCTGATCTGTGCGCGCTTTCCCGAGCTGCGCGGGGTGGTCAGCCTGGCCGTGGTGGCGCCGCCTGGTTTTCTTGCCTGGCACGAACTGCAGGCGCGCGCGGCGTCGGTCAGCCACCAGGCCCTGGCCGAGCGCCAGGCGCAATTGCGCTGCGACGACCCGATCAACATCCAGTACACCTCCGGCACCACCGGCTTTCCCAAGGGCGCCACGCTCAGCCACAGCAACATCCTCAACAACGGCTACATGGTCGGCGAGAGCCTGGGCCTGACAGAGCACGACCGCCTGGTGGTACCGGTGCCGCTGTACCACTGCTTCGGCATGGTCATGGCCAACCTCGGCTGCATGACCCACGGCAGCACCCTGATCTACCCCAACGATGCCTTCGACCCGTTGGCCACCTTGCGCGCCGTGGCCGAAGAAAAGGCCACGGCGCTGTACGGCGTGCCGACCATGTTCATCGCCGAGCTCGACCACCCGCAACGCGGCGAATTCGACCTGTCGAGCCTGCGCACCGGGATCATGGCCGGCGCCACCTGCCCGATCGAGGTGATGCGCCGGGTGATCGACGAGATGCACATGGCCGAGGTGCAGATCGCCTACGGCATGACCGAAACCAGCCCGGTGTCGCTGCAGACCGGCGCCAATGACGACCTCGAGCGCCGCGTCACCAGCGTGGGCCGCACCCAGCCACGGCTGGAAAGCAAGGTGGTCGATGGCGACGGCCACTGCGTGCCGCGCGGCGAGATCGGCGAGCTGTGCACCCGCGGCTACAGCGTGATGCTGGGCTACTGGAACAACCCCAACGCCACGGCCGAGAGCATCGATGGCGAAGGCTGGATGCACACCGGCGACCTGGCGGTGATGGACGAGCAGGGCTATGTGCGCATTGTCGGGCGCAGCAAGGACATGATCATCCGCGGTGGCGAGAACATCTATCCGCGTGAGCTGGAGGAGTTTTTCTTCACCCACCCGGCGGTGGCCGACGTGCAGGTGATCGGCGTGCCGTGCAGCAAGTATGGCGAGGAGATCGTGGCGTGGGTGCGTTTGCATCCTGGGCAGGTGGCCAGCGAGGACGAGCTGCGCGAATGGGCGAGGGCGCGGATTGCGCATTTCAAGGTGCCCAGGTACTTCCGCTTTGTCGACGAGTTCCCGATGACGGTGACCGGCAAGGTGCAGAAGTTCAGGATGCGCGAGATCAGTGTCGAGGAATTATCAGTGGGTTGATGGGCTGTATCTGCTGGCCCTATCGCCGGCAAGCCGGCTCCCACAAAAGGGCTCACATCGCCCTCTGTGTAGGCGCCCTCCTGTGGGAGCCGGCTTGCCGGCGATAGGGCCAGTACAGCCACCCACCACTCAGCCCTGCAGCAAATCCGGGCTGTTGAAGTTGCTCAGCCGAGCATCCCCCTCGGCACATTCCAGCCCCTGTACCGCCTCCAGCAGCAGCGCCTTCTGCAAGCTTCGCTCACCCGCCGCCCAGGCCTGCTCCAGCGCCGGCAACAGCCTGCGCGGCAACACGCTGAACATCGGCTGCCAATACCCACCCTGGCGCACCATGGCCGCACAATCATTGGCCACCGCCAAGTGCAGCAAGCCCTCGATCAACGCCCGGTCAATCAACGGCGCATCGCAGGCCAGCACCACCACCCACGGATGCCGCGCCGCCGCCAAGCCTGCGATCACCCCCGCCAAAGGCCCAGGAAAGTCCGCTTCGGCATCGCCCACCAACTGGTCGGCAAAGGGCCGATAGAGCGCCTGGTTGCGGTTGCAGGAGATCACCACATCGTCACTGAGCGGCCGCACCACCCGCTGCACATGCGCCACCAGCGGCTCGCCGCGCCATGCCAGCAGCCCTTTGTCACGGCCGCCCATGCGCTGGCCACGGCCACCGGCGAGAATGAGGATGGAGCAGGGGGGGAGTGCGTCAGTCATGAAAAAGGGTCCCGGGCGTCAATGCCCGGAACCCTCTCATTCAACGCAAGGCTTGTCCAGTCAGGCTTGGCGGGTTTCTGCCTGCTCGGCAGAGGCCGCTTTACGCCCGGCCAAACGCATCACCACCACGAAGAACACCGGCACGAACACGATCGCCAGGGTGGCGCTGAGCATGCCGCCGATCACCCCGGTGCCGATCGCCTGCTGGCTGGCCGAGCTTGCGCCGGTGGCGATGGCCAGCGGCACCACGCCGAGGATGAACGCCAGCGAGGTCATCACGATCGGCCGCAGGCGCAGGCGGGCGGCCTGCACGGCCGCATCGACGGCGTCCACGCCCTGGTCCACCAGGCCCTTGGCGAACTCGATGATGAGGATGGCGTTCTTCGCCGACAGGCCGATCAGGGTGATCAGCCCGACCTTGAAGAACACATCGTTGGGCATGCCGCGCAAGGTCACGGCCAGCACCGCGCCGAGCACGCCCAGCGGCACTACCAGCAGCACGGCGGTGGGGATCGACCAGCTTTCGTACAGCGCCGCCAGGCACAGGAACACCACCAGCAACGACAAGGCCATCAACAGCGGGGCCTGGCTGCCGGAGAGGCGCTCCTGCAGCGACAGGCCGGTCCATTCCAGGCCGGCGCCGGCCGGCAGCTGGGCGACCAGGCGTTCCACCTCGGCCATGGCCTCGCCAGAGCTGTAGCCGGCGGCCGGCTCGCCGGAAATCGACACCGCCGGGTAGCCGTTGTAGCGGGTCAGCTGCACCGGGCCGCTGACCCACTTGGCCTGGACGAACGCGCCCAGCGGCACCATCTTGCCGCTGCTGTTGCGCACGTGGATCTTCAGCAGGTCTTCGACCTGGCTGCGCTGGTCGCCTTCGGCCTGCACCACCACCCGCTGCATGCGGCCCTGGTTGGGGAAGTCGTTGACGTAGTTGGAGCCCACGGCGGTGTCCAGCACCGCGCCGATGTCGGCGAACGAGATGCCCAGCGCGTTGGCCTGGCGACGGTCGATTTCCAGCTGCACCTGCGGGCTTTCGGCCAGCGAGGCTTCGCGCACGTTGACCAGCACCTTGCTCTTGCGCGCACCGTCCAGCAACTCGTCACGCGCCGCCATCAGCTCGGCATGGCCCATGCCGCCACGGTCCTGCAGGCGGAACTCGAAGCCGGTGGACTCGCCCAGGCCGTCGATCGGCGGCGGCAGCACCGAGAACGCCACGGCATCGCGTATTTGCGCAAACGCAGCGCTGGCCCGGTCGGCAATCGACTGGGCGCTGTCGTCGGCGCCGCGTTCGGACCAGTCCTTCAAGGTGGTAAAGGTCAGCGCCGCGTTCTGCCCGCTGCCGGAGAAGCTGAAGCCGAGGATCACCGTGGTGTTGCCCACGCCCGCTTCCGCGGCGTTGTGCGCCTCGATCTGCGCGGCCACCTGCTCGGTGCGCATGCGGCTGGCACCCGGCGGCAGCTGGATGTCGGTGATGGTGTAGCCCTGGTCCTCGGTGGGCAGGAAGGCCGTGGGCAACTGGCTGAAGCCGTAGCCCAGCACCGCCAGCAGCACGCCGTACACCAGCAGGTAGCGCCCGCTGCGCTTGAGCGCCTGGACCACCCAGCGCTCGTAGCCCTTGCTCATCGACTCGAAGCGGCGGTTGAACCAGCCGAAGAAGCCTTTGCGCTCATGGTGCTCGCCCTTGGCCAGGGGCTTGAGCAAGGTGGCGCACAGGGCAGGGGTCAGGCTCAGGGCGAGGAACGCCGAGAACAGGATCGACACCGCCATCGACAGCGAGAACTGCTGGTAGATGACGCCCACCGAGCCCTTCATGAAGGCCATCGGCAGGAACACCGCCACCAGCACCAGGGTGATGCCGACGATGGCGCCGCTGATCTGGCCCATGGCCTTGCGGGTCGCCTCCTTGGGCGGCAGGCCTTCCTCGGCCATGATCCGTTCGACGTTCTCCACCACCACGATGGCATCGTCCACCAGGATACCGATGGCCAGCACCATGCCGAACAAGGTCAGCACGTTGACCGAGAAGCCCAGCGCCAGCATCACCGCGAAGGTGCCCATCAGCGCCACCGGCACCACCAGGGTCGGGATCAGCGTGTAGCGCAGGTTCTGCAGGAACAGGAACATCACCGCGAACACCAGCAGCATGGCCTCGAACAGGGTGTTGATGACCTGCTGGATCGACACCTTGACGAACGGCGAGGTGTCGTAGGGGATGTCGTACTTCACCCCTTCGGGGAAGTAGCGCGACAGCTCCTGCATCTTCGCCCGCACCAGGGTGGCGGTTTCCATGGCGTTGGCGCCCGGCGCCAGCTGCACGCTGAAGGCGCTGGCCGGCTTGCCGTTCAGGCGGGTGCCGTACTGGTATTCCTGGGCGCCGATTTCCACCCGGGCGACATCGCCGATGGTCACCGTGGAGCCGTCCTGGTTGGCCCGCAGCACGATCGCGGCGAACTCCTCGGGGGTGCTCAGCTGGCCCTTGACCACCACGTTGGCGGTGATTTCCTGGGTGCCGCGGGCGGGCAGGTCGCCGATGCTGCCCGGGGCCACCTGGGCGTTCTGCGCGGCGATGGCGTCGGCCACATCGTTGGGGGTGAGGTTGAAGCCGATCAGCTTGGCCGGGTCGATCCAGATCCGCATGGCGCGTTCGGAGCCATACAGCTGGGCCTTGCCGACACCCTTGAGGCGGCGAATCTCGTTCATCACGTTGCGTGCCAGGATGTCCGACAGCGCGGTTTCATCCAGGCTGCCGTCCACCGAGGTGAGGGTGCCCAGCAGCAAAAAGCCGGTGGAGACCTTTTCCACTTGCAGGCCCTGCTGGGTGACCGGGCGCGGCAGGCGCGACTCGACCACCTTGAGGCGGTTCTGCACGTCCACCTGGGCCAGGTCCGGGTGGGTGCCCGGCTCGAAGGTGGCGGTGATGGTGGCGCTGCCCAGGCTGCTCTGCGACTCGAAGTACAGCAGGTTGTCGGCGCCATTGAGCTCCTGCTCGATCAGGCTGACCACGCTCTCGTCCATGGTCGCCGCCGAGGCGCCTGGGTACACGGCGTAGATTTCCACCTGCGGCGGCGCCACGTTGGGGTACTGGGCCACCGGCAATTGCGGGATGGCCAGGGCACCGGCCAGCAGGATGAACAACGCGACCACCCAGGCGAACACCGGGCGGTCGATGAAGAATTGCGGCATGGGTCAGGCCCTCACTGGCCGTTGTGCTGGGCGATGGGCTGGGCGCCGTCGACGTGTACCTGGTCGCCGGCCTTGACGTGCTGCAGGCCTTCGACCACCACGCGCTCGCCGGCGGCCAGGCCGTCGCTGACCAGCCAGCGGTCGCCCTGGGCGCTGCCCAGCTGCACCTGGCGTTCGCTGACGCGCGCCTGGGCGTCGACCACCAGCACCTTGGGCACGCCTGCGCTGTCACGCAGGATGGCCCGCTGCGGCACGCTCAGGCCCTTGGGCTGCAGCGCCTGGTCCAGGCGCACGCGCACGTAGCTGCCGGGCAGCAAGTCGAGGTCGGGGTTGGGGAACTCGCTGCGCAGGGTGATCTGGTTGGTACTCGGGTCGACGCTGATGTCGGAGAACAGCAGCTTGCCGGGCAGCGGGTAGGCGCTGCCGTCGTCCTGGATCAGCGTGGCGCGCGCCTCGCGGGCGCCCACCTGCTGCAGTTCACCGGCCCGCAGGGCGCGGCGCAGGGCATTGAGCTCGCGGGTCGACTGGGTGACATCGGCGTGGATCGGGTCCAGTTGCTGGATGGTCGCCAGTGGCGTGGTCTCGTTCTGGCCGACCAGCGCACCTTCGGTCACCAGTGCGCGGCCGATGCGCCCGGAGATGGGCGCGGTGACCGTGGCGTAGCCCAGGTTCAGGCGTGCCCGCTCCAGGGCAGCCTTGGACTCGGCGACCACGGCATCGGCCTGCAGGAAGGCGGCGCGGGCGTTGTCGTATTCCTGGCGGCTGACCGCCTTGTCGTCGACCAGTTCGCGGTAGCGCTGCTCTTGCAGGCGGGCCTGGTACAGGTTGGCCTCGGCCTTGGCCAGGGTGGCGCGGGCGCTGTCGTGGTCGGCCTTGAACGGGGCCGGGTCGATGAGGAACAGCACGTCGCCCTGCTTGACGTCGCTGCCCTCGCGATAGACGCGCTTGAGCACCACGCCCGCGACCCGGGCGCGGACCTCGGCGGTGCGCGGGGCGAGGATGCGCCCGCTCAGCTCGGTGCTGATGGCCAGGGGCTCGAGCTGCAGGGTTTCTACCCGCACCTGGGGCTTGGGGGCGTCTTCGGGCTGTTCGGCGCTGTCGTTGCAACCGGCCAGGGAAACGGCCAGCAGCGCCACGAGCGCCACGGGGCGCAGGTGCGGGGGGAGGATGATAGGCATACGGATCTTCCGATGATGACCCGGTGTATGCTACGGCAGCCGTTCCCTGGGTGCCTGTTAACAGCTGTAGGACGTGTGTGAAAAAGTGTGAAGAATGAGCCTACCCAGTTGTAGGATTCTATATTCTCCTTGGCTATCTGTGCTGGCTTCTTCGCGGGGCAAGCCCGCTCCCACAGGTACCCCGTAGCCCTTGAAGCCTGCGGGATACCTGTGGGAGCGGGCTTGCCCCGCGAAGAGGCCGGTAAGGTCCTCCCCCATTTTTCTCAAGCGCCTATGCCCAATATTCTCCTGGTCGAAGACGACAGTGCCCTGTCCGAGCTGATCGCCAGCTACTTGCAACGCAACGATTTCCATGTACGGGTGATTGCCCGTGGCGACCATGTGCTCGACAGCTTCCACCGCGACAAGCCGGACCTGGTGATCCTCGACCTGATGCTGCCCGGCATCGACGGCCTGCAGGTGTGCCGCCTGTTGCGCCAGGCTTCGCAAAGCCTGCCGATCCTGATGCTGACCGCCCGCGACGACAGCCACGACCAGGTGCTGGGCCTGGAAATGGGCGCCGACGATTACGTCACCAAACCCTGCGAGCCACGGGTACTGCTGGCCCGCGTGCGCACCTTGCTGCGCCGCAGCAGCGTCAACGAACCGCGCCTGGACAACGAGCAGATCCTGGTCGGCGGCCTGCGCATCGACCTGGCCGAGCGCCTGGTCAGCTGGCGCGGCGAGGAGGTGGAGCTGTCCAGCGGCGAATACAACCTGCTGGTGGTGCTGGCGCGCAACGCCGGCGAAGTGCTCAGCCGCGACCGCATCCTCCAGCAATTGCGCGGCATCGAGTTCAATGGCACCGACCGTTCGGTGGACGTGGCCATTTCCAAGCTGCGCCGCAAGTTCGATGACAGCGCAGGCGAGGCGCGCAAGATCAAGACCGTGTGGGGCAAGGGCTACTTGTTCAGCCGCGTCGAGTGGGAGTGCTGAGGGCACATGCTGAAGATCCTGGTGCGCCTGTACCTGGTGATCATCGTCGCCTACGCCGGCGCGCTGCTGCTGATCCCCGATGCCATCGTCGGCCTGTTCCACGAGCGCTTCATGGCCTACAACCTGGACCAGGCCAAGGGCGTGCAGTCGCTGATCGTCCGCCAGTTCCGCCAGGCCCCGCAGGCGCAATGGCCGGCCGTTGAAAAGGAACTGGCGCAGGCCTTCGCGCCGCTGCAGGTCAGCCTGCTGCGCAACGACCAGGCCGATTTGAGCGCCGCCGAGCAGGCGCGCCTGGAGCACGGCCTGTTCGCGGTGCGCATCGGCGACTGGGGTTACTACCAGACGGTGCTGGCGCCGCTGGACAAGGACTGGCTGGTCAGCCTGCATGCGCCGCCCGACCCGCTGGACATCAACCTGCTGTCCTGGGGCGTGACCGTGCTGATCGGCGCCGCCATGCTCGGCTGCCTGCTGCTTTGGGTATGGCCGCACTGGCGCGACCTGGAGCGCCTGAAGGAAACCGCCCGGCGCCTGGGCCAAGGGCAGATGGCCGAGCGCACGCACATTTCGCCGCATTCGAACATCGGTGAACTGGCCGGGGTGTTCGACACCATGGCCAGCGACCTGGAGCGCCACGTCAACCAGCAGCGCGAGCTGCTCAACGCGGTGTCCCACGAATTGCGCACGCCGCTCACCCGCCTGGATTTCGGCCTGGTGCTGTTGTTCGACGAAGTGCCGCCGAGCAGCCGCAAGCGCCTGCTGGAACTGGTGGGGCATGTGCGCGAGCTGGACGAGCTGGTGCTCGAGCTGCTGTCCTACAGCCGCCTGTACAACGCCGACCAGGCCCGCGAGCGGGTCGAGGTGTCGTTGCTGGAGCTGGTCGACAGCGTGCTTGGCAGCTTTGCCGAAGAACTCGATGCCCGTGGCATTCGCTGGGAGGTGCAGGCCGAAGGCAAGCTGCCACGCTTCGTGCTCGACCCGCGGCTGACGGCGCGGGCGGTGCAGAACCTGGTGCGCAATGCCATGCGCTACTGCGATGAGAGCCTGCTGCTGCGCCTGCGCCTGGAAGAGGACGGCGCCTGCCTGCTGACGGTGGAAGATGACGGGATCGGCATTCCGGTGGAAGAGCGCGAGCGGATTTTCCAGCCGTTCTACCGCCTGGACCGCAGCCGCGACCGCAATACCGGTGGCTTTGGCCTGGGGCTTGCGATCAGCCGGCGGGCGATCGAGGGGCAGGGCGGCACCTTGACCGTGGCGCAGTCGGCGCTGGGTGGGGCGCAGTTCAGGATTCGTTTGCCTGCGGGCGGCTAGGTTGGCAGGCCCGGCCCTATCGCCGGCAAGCCGGCTCCCACAGGCAGGCGCTGGCTAACTGTTTTCTGCAAGCCTGGCAGTCCACAGGACGAAGCGATCCTTGCCACTGTGCTTGGCCTCGTACAACGCCTGGTCGGCCTTGACCAGCGCCATGGTCAGGGTGTCCTCGCTGTCTACCCGCGCCAGCCCGATGCTGATGGTCACCGGGTGTTCACCCACATCCTCGCGCACCCGCCTGCACAACGCCGCCACCTGCCGCTCGGCGCCTGCCTGGTCGAGCTCCTTGAAAAAGATCACGAACTCCTCGCCGCCAAGCCTGGCGAATTCATAGCCGCCCATGGTCGCCTTGATGTGCACCGCCACGCGCTTGAGCACCTCATCGCCGATGTCATGGCCAAAGCGGTCATTCACCTTCTTGAAGTTGTCGATGTCGACCATCGCCAGGTACTGCCCGGCAGGCGCGGCCTTGAGCTGACGCTCGGCCTTGGCCATGAACGAGCGGCGGTTGGGGATGTCGGTCAGCACGTCGATGTAGGCCTGGTCCAGCAGCACCTTGGACATGTAGAAATTGTGCAGCTTGGCCTGGCGGATGCGCAGGTAGCTGTAGACCACCAGGCCGCTGAGGAACAGCGCATAGCTGATGAGCATGGCCGCTTCCAGGTCGGTCAGGCGGATGTTGGTGCTGAAGAAGGGGTTGAGCACGGCCCAGGTGATGGCCATGGCGCAGAAGAACGACCAGCGCCGCACCGGCAATACCGACACGCTGTAGAGCACGGTGGAGGTGCCCAGCACCAGCCAGACCGGGCGCAGGGCGATGGGGATGCCTTCGATGACCAGGCGCATGCCCAGGGTGATGACGGCGATGAACAGCAGGTTGAGTACGTCGAAGTGGTGGGACTTGCGGGTGAAGCCCAGCACCACCGTGAGGCTGCACATCAGCCCGACGAACAGGCCCGAGCGCCAGGTGAAGCCCTGGTGGCCCAGGTAGCTGACGATCAGGTCGAAGATCAGCCAGACGGCGATGCTGACGCAGAAGATCAACTGGCAGAAACGCCGGGAGTTCTCGAATTCGTATTGGCGAAACTCCGAGCGCAACGCGGCGGGGGCGACTTGTTGGCGAACGTAGTCTTCGATGGTCCTGAGCATCGGGGTTTCCTTGTGCGGACTGCTTTTGCCTGGGCCGGCCCTTTCGCGGGGCAAGCCCGCTCCCACAGATTCTCCACCGATTCGGAAACTAACTGTGGGAGCGGGCTTGCCCGCGAAAGGGCCGGCACTGACACTCAATTGAACGACAGGATACCCCGAGCCCAAGGCCGATAGCGCAATGCAAACACCGCTTCGGCATGGCACCCACCGCTCAGCCTGGGCTCACCCGGCTCGGCGCGAAACGCCTGCCCCGGTGCACTCACCTGGCGAAACGCTTCACGCACCACACCCACCCGGCACGGCAGGGCCTGCTCATAGCCCTGGCGCACCAGCGGCGGCAGCCGCCCGGTGCCGATGCCGTCCTGCCACCACACGGTCAAGCCCAGCCCGGCCAGTTCATCCAGCCACGCGGCATTGACCCGCGGCGCCAGGTGGCCGGCGCTAAAGGCGCTGATATGCAAGGGTTTGTCCAGCTGGCGGTTGAAGGCCTGCAACTGCTTGAACAACGCCTCGCGGCGGCTGGCGTCACGAAAGTGCAGGTCATCCAGCTCCAGCGGCAGGTACCAGCCCGCCACGGGTAACTGCCAGTCCTTGCTCACTTGCTGGTACTGGCTCAGCGAGCGGCCCAGCTGTGCCTTCCAGTAGCTGCCCAGGCCATCGGCGTCGAGCGCTTCGATGCGCTGGTAGTAGGCCGGGTCCATGTACAACCCCAGCACCAACTGCAAGCCCTGGGCCTGGGCCTCGCGCAGGCTGTTCGCCAGCCAGCCCTGGGCACCGCCGAAATCGCTGTCGCCATAGGCGCTCCATTGCACGATCAGGGTCTTGCCGCCCTGGGCCACGGTGGCGCGCCACAGTTGCTGCCACTGGGCGGCGCTGACCCCGGCATCGCGGTTCAGCGGCTGGTAGAACAGGCGCTGGTCGGCCATGGCCGGCAGGCACAGGGCAAGTAGGCAAACGGCCAGGAAGGTACGCATCAGAAGGTCATCTCCGCGCCAACCAGCACGCCGTTGGCGCGCTCGTAGAGGTTGCCACCCAGCGACTGCTGGTACTCGGCGCGCACTTTCAGCGAGCCGCGGTAGGCGTTGTAGCGATCGTCGTCGAACCACCATTGCCAGCGCACGCCGACACCGGCGCGGGCATCCTGGCGCCAGTCGTTGCTCGGGTCTTGGCTTGAGAACTCGAAGAAGCCGTAGGGCATGAGGGTTTGCGGCGAATTGCCGGGCAGTTTCCAGGCATGGCCCTGCTGGTAGCGCGACAGCCAGGCGTGATCGCCGGCGCGGGTCCACCAGGCGGCGTCGAGGTAGAGGAAGCGCTCGTTCCAGTCGTCCTCGTCGACCCGCCAGTCGTTGCGCCAGTCGCCCTGGTCGAGGAACGAGGCGGTGGCCCGCAGCAGCAGGTCGTTGCTCGACTCGGCATGGTGGCGCAGGTCGCCCCAGTTGCCGCCGACCTTGGCCGGGCTGAGCAGCTCGCCCAGGCTCAGGTTGTTATTGTGCTCTTCGTCGATCTGGCGCTGGTGGTAGAGCTCGGCATACAGGTTGAGGTTGGCCTGGCCCAATGGCTTGTAGCGCAGGCCCACCCCGGTGCCCATGCTCTGGGCGTAGTCGGTGCGGCTCTGGCCGCCGAACAGCACACGGCCGTACACCGACAGGGTGCTGCCGTTGCGGCTGGGTTCTTCGCCCAGGGCGTGGTCCCACATGGCCAGCTGCACGTTCTGCGACTGGGCGCGGCGCGAGCTGCCGCTGCGCTGGCCGTTGTCGAGGAACTTGTCGTTGGTCGAGGTGCCGGCGGGCGACCAGGTGCTGGCCAGGGTGATGGTGTCACGCCGCGACAGCGCTTCATGGGCGCGCCGCTGGCGGTACTCGCGGGCTTTCAGGCTGCCGTATTCGTCGTCGCCGTCGACCAGGTTCTGCTCCACATCGAGGATGCGCCGCAGCTCGCGGCGCGCGGCGGCGCTGTCTTCGGCTTCGTCGTAGCGCAGCGCCAGGGTTTCACCCAGGCGGTAATCCTCGGGGAAATCGCCAGTGGCCTGTTGCAGGTAGGGGATCGACTGGCGGCGCTGGGCCTTGTCCGCCGAGCCGGCCAGGCGCATCCCGTAGTCGGCGCGGTAGCGTGGCTGGTCGGGGGCCAGGCGCACCGCTTCGGCGAGCCAGGCGGTGCTCTGCGCGCTGTCGCCGGCCAATTGCGCGGTGCTGGCGGCGGCATAGTAGTGGTCGGCCCGCGGGTTGCTCGCCAGCGCCTGGCGCTGGAAGCCCAGGGCTGCCTGCAGATCGCCCTGGCGCTGGGCAAGGCGGCGCCCAGCGCCCAGTCATCGGCGCTGCGGTGGGCGGCGGCATCCCAGTAGCGGCGGGCGGTGTCGGCATCGCCGAGGTTCAGTGCGCCGCTGGCGGCGGTCAGCCGGGCGTTGTCGGTCCAGGCGCTGTCCGGCAGGCTGCGCCAGATTGGCGCGGCCGCCTGGGAATCGCCGGCGGCTTCCAGTGCATAGGCCAGTGGCAGGCGGCTGCCGGCACCGTCCAGGCGCTCGGCGGCCTGGTAGTAGACCACCGCTTCACCGGGCTGGTCGGGCATGGCGCAGCGGCCCAGGGCACGCAACTGGCCCGCTTCGTTCGGGGTTGCCGGGATGGCCTGGCGCACGGCCGCGCACTGGCCGTTTTCGGCCAGCCGGGCGAGCAGCTGGGCGCGGGTGTTGGCATCGACCCTGGGCACCAGGTTGAGCAGGCGGCGGCTGTCCAGCGGGCCGTCGTTGCGGGCGTAGAGATTGCCCAGGCGCTGCAGCAGCGATGGCGTCAGCCGGCCTTGGCGGCGGTCGTAGGCCTGCTCCAGCAAGGCCCTGGCACGCTCGCTCTGGCCCTGTTGCAGGAGCAGGAAGCTGGCTTGCTCCAGCGCCGCCAGGTCACCGCTCTGGCGGTAACGCCGCTCCCACTCGGCCGCCGTGCGCGGTTGCGGCGGTTGCACCGGGTCGCCATACAGGCGCTGCTTGAGCACGGCATAGGCGCGGGCATCGGCCGTGGCGGGGCAGGCCTTGAACTGCTCGCGGGCCAGCTCCGGGTCGTGCCGCGACAGCCAGTCCACGGTTTCCAGGCAAGGGCGTTGCAGCTCGTTGCTCAGGCGCCGCACCAGCACCGCGTCGTCGCCTTCGCGGGCCAGCTCCCAGAGTTGCTGGCGCAGCTCTGGCCGTTGCAGCTGGTCGCTCGGCAGGGCCTGCAGCGAACGCTGCGCCAGCTGGTTGTGGCCCACGGCGATGGCGCGGTTGGCCATGGCCAGGCGCGCCTGGTTGGCGGCTTCGGCAGAGGGCGCGCTGGCGAGCAGCTTGTTCAGCCCTTTTTCGTCGACCTGCTGCACATAGGCATTGGCCAGGCGCTGCCAGTCCTGTGGCGGCAGCTGGCCCTGGTCGGCCAAGGGCGCGAGTTGTTCGATGGTTTCCTTCCAGTTGCGCAACTGTTCGGCGAAGTTGGCCCGGGCCAGGCGCAGCACCTGGCCATCGTTGCGCGGTGGCAATTGGTTGAGCCAGTCCAGGGCCTTGGCGGCGCCGCCGAACTTGGCCAGGCTCAGGCTGTAGGCCTGCCATAGGCGCACGCGCTGGTTGCCGTCGGCGGCGGCCAGCCAGCTTTCCACCTGGCTTGCCGGCGGCGGGTCCTGCTCGATCCAGGTCAGGCGCAGCTCCAGCAGAGCATCGGCATGTTCGGCGCCGTCGCCCATCTGCTCGGCCATGGCCTCGGCTTCCTTGTAGCGGCGCTGATGGGCCAGGGCCTCGACCAGCAGGGCGCGGGCCTCGTCGTTGTTCGGCACGCGGCCGAGCACGTGGCGGGTCAGGCGCTCCACTTCGGCCCAGTTGTCCTTTTTCGCTTCGCGGTAGCTGCGCTCCATGAACGGGTAGCTGGTGAAGCGCTGGAAATCGGTCATCGGCGCGGCCACGGCGGGGAGCGCGGCGCAGCACAGTAAAAGGCTGGTGAAGGTCAGGGTAAAGCGCGGCTTCATGCCACCTCCCGGATCAGGTCATAGGCGGCCTGCTGTTCGCTGGCCTGTTCGGCGAGGGCTTGTTCGAGCACCTGCTCGGTGATGATGCCGCGGGCGATCAGGTGTTCGCCGAGGCTCTCCTGCTCGGGGTCGAAGTCGATCAGCGCCTGGTTGAACAGGGTCACCGGGACCATGCCGCGCACCTGCAGCAGGGCGCCGAGCATGACCTGATGGCTGCTGACCTGTTCGAGCAGCTCGGCGTTGTCCTGGTGCTGTTCGAGCACCTGGAGCATGTGCCGGGTTTCTTCCTTCTGCCAGGGGCTGGGGTAGTGGTAGCGCAGGCCCAGGGTGACCCGGCCCTGGGGCGCCAGGCGGTAGCTGACCGGGCGCTTGAGCTGGCGGCTGATCACCCCCAGCGAAACCTGGCTGACCGGGCTTTCGCTGGCCAGCACCAGGGTGTCGCCGTCCTCGGCCACCGGCAGTACGCCGTAATGGGTGGCCAGGCGCCGCGGCAGCGCGGCGATCAGCTGCGGGTCGAGCTTGAACGGGTTGAGCGGGGCCCAGGGCAGGTCGAGCTGCTCGGCCAACGCCTGCACCAGTTGCTCGCTGCTCAGCCAGCCGCGCAGCAGCAGCTCGCGGCCCAGGCGCCGGCGTACCGGGCTGTTGATGGCCTGGTCGAGCTGCTGTTCGCTGATGTACCCCTTGGCCACCAGGCGCTGGCCCAGTGGTGTGCGCGCAGGCGCAGCGATGGCGGGGAACTCGTGGGTGGTCTTGTCCCAGGCCACCCGGCGCGAGTCGCCCATCTCCATCACCTGGCGCAAGGCGCGCAGGTTGGCGAAGAAGTTGACGAAGTTGCTCCACATCATCCGCGGCGCCGACAGCAAGCCTTCGCCGATGCCGTAGTAGCGGGTGACGAACCAGCCGCGCTGGAACAGGCGGTTGATCAGCATCAGGCCGTTGAGCCAGAGCAGGGTGGTGAGCAGCTGGCTGTCGCTGAGGATCGACATGAACCGCCACGACTGCGGCGCGATCACGGTCACCAGCCACATGGCCAGCAGCACCAGCAGCAACAGGTTGACCAAAAAACTCAGCAGGTAGGCGAACAGGCCGCGGCGGTCACGCCAGAGGAAGTAGTTGAGCGCGCCGGTGCGGCTCCAGCCCAGGTTGCTGGTGCCCTGGAACACGATGCCGACGATCCACCGGGATTTTTGCCGGATGGCGTGCTGCCAGTCGCGCGGGAAGTGCTCGCGCACGCAGATCACCTGGGAGAACTCGCGGCTCATGCCCAGGCGCCACTCTTGCTTGAGGGTCAGCGCAGGGTCGGTGATGGAATAGCGGGCGAAGATGCACTTCATGCCCTTTTGCTTCAGGCGAAAGCCGATGTCGTAGTCTTCGGTGAGGCTCTGCACGTCGAAGGCGATGCCGTCGCCTTCTTCGAGCAGCGCGCTGATGGCGCGGCGGCTGAAGCAGGTGCCGACCCCGGCGCTGGGCACCTGGCCGGTGAGCGCCTCGCGCACGATCACGTCCTTGCCATGGTTCTCGGCGAACTCGTCCACATAGTGCCCGGCGGTGAAGCCTTTCCATTCCGGCGCATAGGGGTACACCGGGATCTGGATCATGTCCTTGGCCGGCAGCAGGTAGTTGAACAGGCGCAGTTCCATGGGCGAGATGACGTCTTCGGCGTCATGCAGGATGAAGCCTGCGAACTCGATGCGGGCATCGTCCTGAAAGCGCAGGATGGCGTCGATGATGTTGTTCAGGCAGTCGGCCTTGCTGGTCGGCCCGGGGCGGGCGCAGACCACTTTGTGCACGTTGGGGTAGTGCAGGCACACGGCGTCGACGTCGGCCTGGGTCTGTGGGTCGTTGGGGTAGGTGCCGACGAAGATCTGGTAGTTCTCGTAGTCGATGGTCGAGGCTGCCAGGCGCGCCATTTCGCCGACCACGCCAACCTCGTTCCAGGCGGGCACCATGATCGCCAAGGGCTTTTCGGGCACCTCGAACAGGCGTTTCTCGTCGGCCTTGTCGTACTTGTCGTAGATGCGGAATCGGCGGATCAGCTTGCGGCACCAGTAGCACAGGTCGATGAACAGGTCATCGAGGCCGAGCAGGAACATCAGCGTGGCGAGGATGATCGCGAGGATCTTGAGGCCGAACAGTACGTAGGTGAGAAAGTCGATGAAAGCCAGGCTCATGCGTCGTCCTGTTGGTTGGCAGTTTCCTCGAACCAGCGGCTCAGGCGCTCGGCGATGATTTCGCTGGCATGGCCGTCACCGAAGGGGGTGAACACGCGCGCCATGCGCTGGTAGGCGGCCTGGTCGTCGAGCAGTTGGCTGGTTTCCTTGACGATGCGCTCGGTCTGGGTGCCGACCAGCTTGACCGTGCCGCCCTCCAGCACCGAGGGCCGTTCGGTGACCTTGCGCAGCACCAGCACCGGCTTGCCCAGCGCCGGGGCTTCTTCCTGCACGCCGCCGGAGTCGGTGAGGATGATGTGCGCGCGGTTCATCAGCCAGACGAAGTGCTGGTAGTCCTGGGGTGGCACCAGGTAGATGTTGTCGCGCCCGGACAGCAGGCCGTACACGGCCTTTTGCACATGCGGGTTGAGGTGCACGGGGTAGACGAACTGCACATCGGGGTGACGCAGGGCCAGCTCGGCCAGGGCCAGGCAGATGCGCTCGAAGCCGGCGCCGAAATTCTCCCGGCGGTGGCCGGTGATCAGCACCATGCGCTGGTCGTCGCGCAGGGCATGCAGCGGTGACTCGGCGGCGGGGTGCCAGGTGCTTTGGGTGAGGAATTCGCGCATCCACAGCAGGGCGTCGATCACGGTGTTGCCGGTGACTTCGATGTGCTCCGGCGGCACGCCTTCGCGCAGCAGGTTGTCGCGGCTCTTGGTGGTGGGGGCGAAGTGCAGGTCGGCGATCACCCCGGTCAGGCGCCGGTTGGCTTCCTCGGGCCAGGGTTGCTGCAGGTTGCCGGTGCGCAGGCCTGCTTCCACGTGGCCGACCGGGATGTGCCGGTGGAAGGCGGCGAGGGCGGCGATGAAGCTGGTGGTGGTGTCACCGTGCACCAGCACGATGTCGGGCTGTACCTGTTCGTAGGCCTTGTCGATCTTGTCCAGCAGGTCGCGGGCCAGGCCGTTGAGGGTCTGGTTCTGGGTCATCACCTTGAGGTCCTGGTCGACGCTCAGGCCGAAGGCGGTGAGCACCTGGCCGAGCATCTCGCGGTGCTGGCCGGTGGAGCAGATGTGCAGGTCGATGTCTGGCCATTCACGCAGCACCCTGGCCAGCGGGGCCATCTTGATCGCCTCTGGGCGGGTGCCGAATACCATCATGACGGTGTTAGCCATTGTCTTGTTTCCTCGTTCGATTCCCCGGACGAAGCTGTAGGATTTGTGCCCCTAGCAATGGATAGATACAAGCAGTCAAGCGCGGGGTTGTCCAATGCACGGCCGTTCGCGGTCAGCGCCTGGGCTGAGCGAATCGGGGTGGGGGTTGGTTGCAGGGCGGGGTTGCCGGGTGCCGGGGAATGGGTGTCGCTGAAACGTTTAGTCTAAATATTCTTAATTGAACGTTCAGTCAAAAATGTATTTCAGGCTTTTTCTTACAAGCAGCTTCTTGTAATTTGGCAGGTCATTTCCAAACGGAGCTGCACATGCAAGGCAAGGCACGCAAGATCGTCCAGGCCATTCTCTACGAGGCAATTGCCGTGGCCTGCGTGGCGCCGGCGCTGGAGCTGGCGTTCGATGCGGGCATGGCCCAGTCGACCCTGTTGTCGATCCTCATGTCGGGCATCGCGATGAGCTGGAACATGGCCTTCAACTGGGCGTTCGAACGCTGGGAGGCACGCCAGCCCAAGCGCGAGCGCACGCTGCTGCGCCGCTTGCTGCATGCCCTGGGCTTCGAGGGCGGGCTGGTGCTGCTGTTGCTGCCGCTGGTGGCGTACTGGCTGGACGTCAGCCTGTGGGCGGCGCTGCTCACTAACCTGGCGCTGTTCGTGTTCTTCTTCGTCTACGCCTTCGTCTTCCAGTGGGGCTTCGACAAGGTGTTCGACGTGCCGCTTTCGGCCCAGCAAGCCAAGTGTTGACTTGCCGCCAGCTTGCAGGATAAGTTCCCATCCCATGAACACTTTCCCGCACGTGAACGCCATTATTATTACCGCCATTATCAGTTTGGCGGGCTAGCGCGCACGTGCACCGAACCCGCCCTGGAGGCGGGTTTCTTCTCTCTGACTCCTGGGCAACGCAAATAAAGCCAAGGAGTTGCACCCGATGACCAGCCTCAACGTCAGCCCCCGTACACCGCTTACCCCGCAGCAGCTGCTGTCGGAGCAGGTGCGCCGCATTCTCTCGGCGCCGGTGTACGACCTGGCCATCGAAACCCCGCTGCAGCTGGCACCGGCACTTTCGGCCAGCCTGGGCAACCAGGTGCTGCTCAAGCGCGAAGACCTGCAACCGACCTTCTCATTCAAGATCCGCGGTGCCTACACCCGCCTGGCGCGGCTGAGCAGCGCCCAGCGCGAGCGCGGGGTCATCACCGCCTCCGCTGGCAACCACGCCCAGGGCGTGGCCATGGCGGCGGCGCGGCTGGGCATCAGGGCGACCATCGTCATGCCCACCACCACCCCTTCGCTGAAGGTCGAGGGCGTGCGTTCACGCGGTGGCCAGGTGGTGCTGCACGGTGAAAGCTTCCCCCATGCCCTGGCCCACGCGCTGACCTTGGCCGACAGCGAAGGGGCAACCTTCGTGCCGCCGTTCGATGACCCCGACGTGATCGCCGGGCAGGGCACCGTGGGCATGGAAATCCTGCGCCAGCAGCCGGGGGCGCTGGACGCGATCTTCGTGCCGGTGGGTGGCGGCGGGCTGGTGGCCGGCATCGCCGCCTACGTCAAGTACCTGCGCCCGGATGTCAAGGTGATCGGCGTCGAGCCGCAAGATTCCAATTGCCTGCAGGCCGCGCTGGCGGCCGGCGAGCGGGTGATCCTGGCGCAGGTCGGCACCTTTGCCGATGGCGTGGCGGTGGCCCAGGTCGGTGCCCATTGCTTCGAGCTGTGCCGGCATTTCGTCGATGAAGTGATCACGGTCAGCAGCGACGAGCTGTGCGCGGCGATCAAGGACATCTACGACGACACCCGCTCGATCACCGAGCCCTCCGGTGCCCTGGCGGTGGCCGGGATCAAGAAGTACGTGGCCCGCGAAGGCGTGCAGGGGCAGACCCTGGTGGCCATCGACTCCGGCGCCAACGTCAACTTCGACCGCCTGCGCCATGTGGCCGAGCGTGCCGAGCTGGGCGAGCAGCGTGAAGCGATCATCGCCGTGACCATCCCCGAGCAGCCCGGCAGCTTCCGCGCGTTCTGCCAGGCGCTGGGGCGCCGGCAGATCACCGAGTTCAACTACCGCTATTACCCCGGCAAGGAGGCGCGCCTGTTCGTCGGCGTGCAGACCCACCCGCAGCACGACCCGCGCGAGCAACTGCTGGCGAGCCTGGGCGAGCAGGGCTACAGCGTGCTCGACCTGACCGACAACGAACTGGCCAAGTTGCACGTGCGCCATACCGTGGGCGGGCATGCGGCGCCGGGCGCGCAGGAGCGGGTGCTGCGCTTCGAGTTCCCGGAGCGGCCGGGGGCGTTGCTGGGCTTTCTCGAGCGGCTGGGCAAGCGCTGGAACATCAGCCTGTTCCATTACCGCAACCATGGCGCGGCGCAGGCGCAGGTGTTTGCGGCGCTGGAGGTGCCGGTGGAGGAGCAGGTGGGGTTGCCGATGGCGCTGGAGGAGATGGGGTATCGGTATTGGGATGAGACCGAGAACCCGGCTTATCGGTTGTTTCTGGGGTAGTGCGGTGGGTGTCAGTACTGGCCCTATCGCCGGCAAGCCGGCTCCCACACATACAGCGCTGTGCCTGTGGGAGTACTGGCCCTATCGCCGGCAAGCCGGCTCCCACACATACAGCGCTGTGCCTGTGGGAGTAATGGCTCCATCGCCGGCAAGCCGGCTCCCACATGTACAGCGCTGTGCCTGTGGGAGCCGGCTTGCCGGCGATGGGGCCAGCGCGGCTGCTAGCGCTCGCGCATGAAGAACCCGGCCACATACTTGCGGAAGGTCTCCAGGCTCTTGAAGTCGGCATAGCGCTTGAAGTTCTCGGCATCGGGCTCCGGCCCGATCGGCTGCTCCAGCAACGATACCGACAGCACCCGGTCCTGAT
>NZ_DJTF01000213.1:29441-42617 GCF_002438125.1 Pseudomonas sp. UBA6315 | reverse complement strand
ACGCCGACCTGGACAAGGCGGTAGAGGGCGCGATCATCTCCAAGTACCGCAACAACGGCCAGACCTGCGTCTGCGCCAACCGTATCTACGTGCAGGACGGTGTCTACGACGCCTTTGCCCAGAAGCTGGCCGCTGCTGTTGGCAAGCTCAAGATCGGTAACGGCCTGGAAGAAGGCACCACCACTGGCCCGCTGATCGACGGCAAGGCTGTCGCCAAGGTCCAGGAGCACATCGACGACGCCGTATCCAAAGGCGCCAAGGTACTGGCCGGCGGCAAGATCATCGAAGGCAACTTCTTCGAGCCGACCATCCTGGTCGACGTGCCGAAGTCGGCTGCCGTGGCCAAGGAAGAGACCTTCGGCCCACTGGCGCCGCTGTTCCGCTTCAAGGACGAGGCCGAAGTCATCGCCATGTCCAACGACACCGAATTCGGCCTGGCCTCGTACTTCTACGCCCGCGACATGAGCCGTGTGTTCCGTGTTGCCGAGGCCCTGGAATACGGCATGGTCGGCATCAACACCGGCCTGATCTCCAACGAAGTCGCGCCGTTCGGCGGCATCAAGGCTTCGGGCCTGGGCCGTGAAGGTTCCAAGTACGGTATCGAGGACTACCTCGAGATCAAGTACCTGTGCATCAGCATCTGATGTACTGAAGGTTTTACCTCTGCCAGCGGGGCGCGAGAGCGACGTCTCGCTGGCCTTTTTGACATGCAGTACCTGGTGGCCAGGGCACCTGTGACAGTCGATCAACGAATACTGATCGCAGGCACACCCAGCCACCCCCGAGTAAAAGCGCCGCTGACCGGCGCAAATGAGGGCATTATGAGCAAGACCAACGAATCCTTGATGCAACGTCGTGTAGCCGCCGTCCCACGTGGCGTTGGCCAGATCCACCCGATCTTCGTCGACACCGCGAAGAACGCGACCGTGATCGACGTTGAAGGCCGCGAACTGATCGACTTCGCCGGCGGCATCGCAGTACTGAACACCGGCCACCTGCACCCGAAAGTGGTTGCAGCCGTGCAAGAGCAGCTGACCAAAGTCAGCCACACCTGCTTCCAGGTGCTGGCCTACGAACCCTACGTAGAGCTGTGCGAGAAGATCAACAAGCTGGTTCCAGGCGACTTCGACAAGAAGACCCTGCTGGTGACTTCCGGCTCCGAAGCCGTTGAAAACGCCGTCAAGATCGCCCGTGCCGCCACTGGCCGCGCTGGCGTGATCGCCTTCACCGGCGGCTACCACGGCCGTACCATGATGACCCTGGGCCTGACCGGCAAGGTCGTGCCGTACTCCGCTGGCATGGGCCTGATGCCAGGCGGCATCTTCCGCGCCCTGTTCCCGAGCGAACTGCACGGTATCAGCGTTGACGACGCCATCGCTTCGGTCGAGCGCATCTTCAAGAACGACGCCGAGCCACGCGACATCGCCGCCATCATCCTCGAGCCAGTACAAGGCGAAGGCGGCTTCCTGCCAGCGCCGAAAGAGCTGATGAAGCGCCTGCGCGAGCTGTGCGACAAGCACGGCATCCTGCTGATCGCCGACGAAGTGCAAACTGGCGCCGGCCGTACCGGTACCTTCTTCGCCATGGAACAGATGGGCGTCGCGCCTGACCTGACCACCTTCGCCAAATCCATCGCTGGCGGCTTCCCGCTGGCCGGTGTGTGCGGCAAGGCCGAATACATGGACGCCATCGCTCCAGGCGGCCTGGGCGGCACCTACGCCGGTTCGCCGATCGCCTGCGCCGCGGCCCTGGCCGTCATCCAGGTGTTCGAGGAAGAGAAACTGCTGGACCGCAGCAAGGCTGTTGGTGAGCGCCTGACCGCTGGCCTGCGCCAGATCCAGGAAAAGCACCCGATCATCGGCGACGTCCGTGGCATGGGCTCGATGATCGCTGTGGAAGTCTTCGAAAAAGGCACCCACACCCCGAACGCTGCTGCCGTCGCCCAAGTGGTTGCCAAGGCACGTGACAAGGGTCTGATCCTGCTGTCCTGCGGCACCTACGGCAACGTCCTGCGTATCCTGGTTCCGCTGACCGCCGAAGACGCGCTGCTGGACAAAGGCCTGGCCATCATCGAAGAGTGCTTCGCTGAACTCGCCTGATGTGACGCGTTTCATAAAAAAACCCGCCTAGGCGGGTTTTTTTTGTGCCCAAGAAAGGCCCGTGAGGCTAAGGTGATGGCAGGACTTGCCTTGGAAGCTGCGACGGATTGCGTGTCAGGGATATCAGGAGTTGGCCATGAACGCTGCAGACCCCACACCACCTAGCGTACTGATCGCCGAGGGCGACCCCTGGGTACGCGACATGCTGCGTGAAATGCTGCTGAGCGTGCGCTGCGACGCCCGCCTGCAGGTGTGTGCCGATGGCGCCCAGGCGCTGACGGCGCTGGCCAGCAAACCCGACCTGATCATTGCCGCCCGCGAGTTGGCCGGTGTCGATGGCCTCGACCTTTTGCGCAAGGTGCGCGCCAAGGGGCCGGGCCTGCCGTTCATCCTCATGAGCAGCCGCAGCGACAGTGCCAGCGTGCGCGAGGCGTTGCCCCTGCACCCCACGGCCTACCTGAGCAAGCCGCTGAACATGGACAACCTGCGCAAGCGCCTGGAGGAGCTGCTGCTGGCCGTGGGCCAGGAAATCGCCTGCCCGGTGCCGCCGCTGCAGCCCGGTGCGAGCTTGCCGGCCTTTCTCGAGCAGCGCCGCGCCAGCGCCGACGGCGGCCCGCTGTTCGCCGATGTGCAGCAGGCGATCAAGCGCGCGCTCAACCCCCAGGGCCTGAACCTCAAGGTGCTGGAAGAAGAGGTGCGCAGCGACCCGCAAGTGACCGCCGTGCTGATCGCCGCCGCCAACAGCGCTGCCTTGCACCGCGACGCACCGGTGCAAACCCTGATGCAGGCGCTGAACAAGCTGGGCAGCACCCAGAGCATGAACCTCATCCTGGGCCTGACCCTCAAGCGCAGCGCGCGCCTGAGCGACCCCTTGCTGGCGCAGCAGGCTGCGCATTTCTGGAACCTGTCGCTGCACACCGCCGAGTACGCCCGTTCGCTGGCGCGCATGCTCGAACTGGACGAAGAGCGCTGCTACTGCGCCGGGCTGTTGCATTGCCTGGGCGACCTGGCGGTGTTGCGCTGCCTGCAGGAGTGGCAATTGGCTGGTGGCGAGCTGGACGAGGCGCGGGTCAAGGCCTCGCTAGATGACTTCGGCGCGGCGTTCGGCTCGGCCTTGCGCACCCGCTGGCGCTTGCCGCTGAGCCTGCGTGAGCTGATTGCGGCGATCTACCAGCTGGGCGGTGGGGTGTATTCGCGGGAGATTTTGGCGATGAACCTGGCCGGGCAGTTGGCGCGGTTGCCGGCGGCGCAGGGGCTGGAGAAGGTGGCCAGCAACAAGACGGCGCGCTTGCTCAAGGTGGGGTTGCCGGAGTTGAGCCGGTTGCGCAAGGCGCCCGTCATCGAAACACGCGATGAAGACACGCCTGCTGCCGAAGATGAGACACCCACCTGAATGGCTGCACGGTCCCTGTGGGAGCCGGCTTGCCGGCGATGAGGCAGGGGCAGGCAAACCTGGGCGGCCTGTAGGGGCCCCATCGCCGGCAAGCCGGCTCCCACAGTTCGCGCTGGATCAACCCCTAACGATCTGGTTCTTGCCCTGCCGCTTGGCCCGGTACATCGCCGCGTCGGCCCGGGCAAACAGGCTGTCCAGCGCTTCGTCCTCATGGCTGAGCCCCGTCAACCCCTGGCTCACCGTCACCCCATACGTCTGCTCGCCATGGCTGAAGCTCAGCCGCTGAATCTCCCGCTGCAGCCGCTCGGCAATCTGCTCGGCAACCTGCGCACTGCAGCCTGGGAACACCGCCGCGAACTCTTCGCCGCCAATGCGCCCGAACAGGTCGCCGCGGCGCAGCACGGCCTTGCCGCTGTCGGCGATGCGCTGCAGCACCTGGTCGCCTTCCTGGTGGCCGTAGTTGTCGTTGATCTGCTTGAAGTCATCGATGTCCAGCAGCAAGAACGCCAACGGCGTGCCATCCTCGCGGGCGCTGTCGAAGGCCTGGCGGGCGCAGTCGAAAAAGTGCCGGCGGTTGCTGCTCTGGGTCAGCACATCGGTGGTGGCCAGGCGCTGCAGCTCGCCTTCGAGCTGCTTCTTTTCGGTGATGTCTTCGGCGATGCCGACGATGATCACCCGGTCACCCTCGCGCTGCTGGTTGATGTAGCACTTGTCGCTCAACCAGCGCAGTTCGCCGCTGGCGTTGAGGATGCGGTACTCGCGGTCTTCCACGGCGCCCTTTATCAGCACCTGGGCCAGGCTGCGCTCGGCGTACTCGAGGTCGTCGGGGTAGATGCTGTCGCGCCATTCGTTGTAGTCGGCCAGCACCAGGCTGGCCGGGCGGCCGAAGATGCGTTCATAGGCGGGGCTGACGTAGAGCACCTGGCGGGTTTCCCAGTCGAACGCCCAGAGCACGGCGTTGACGCTGTCCAGCAGGGCGCTGTAGAGCTGCTCGCGCTCGCTCAGGCGGGCGACTTCGCCCTGGGCGTGGAGCAGGGCGAGCAGGGTTTGCGCCGCTGCGGGCGGGGCGTTGCCGGGCAGGGATGAATTGATGTTCTTGGCCATGTGCACGGAGCGGTTCTCGACGGGAAGGCGTGCGGCCACGAACCGGCCCGCCACGCGGGCGATGTGCCGGATTCGAGTGTGTTGGAGGGGGTGAAGTTCCGGGCCGGCACGCCCCGTAGCAGGGCGTGCCGATCAACGGCATCAGGCGCCGTTGGGGCGCAGGGAGTAGGTTTTCAGCTGTGCGGCGAAGTCGTGCAGGGCATGGATGCCGCTGGCTTCGGCCTCGTGTACCCAGTCCTTCATGGCCGCCAGCATGTCGTGGCCGTTGGCACTGGTACGGGCCCAGATCTGCTGCAGCGCCAGGCGTTTTTCGTAGATGGTCTTGAGCGCCTGGCTGTGGGCGAGCATCGACTCGATGCGCACGTGGTGGCGGTCCTGCAGCAGGCTGGTTTCCCGCGACAGCAGGCGCTTGGCGCGGCGGAAGCGGTGGCGCATCGAGGTGTCGACCTTGGCCAGCTCCTGCTTGACCAGCGGGCCGATCACCAGCTTGCGATACTGGGCCATGATCTGGAAGCGGTTGTTGAGGATGGCCATGGCGGTGTCCATGTCCAGGCTGGCCTTGCCTTCGACGCGGTGGGCGATGGGCGCCACGCGCTGCACCTTGGCCAGGCGCAGCAGGCACAGCACGCGGATCCACATCCAGCCCATGTCGAACTCCCAGCGCTTGACCGACAGCTTGGCCGAGTTGGGGTAGGTGTGGTGGTTGTTGTGCAGCTCTTCGCCGCCAATGATGATGCCCCACGGCACCAGGTTGGTGGCGGCGTCGCGGCACTCGAAGTTGCGATAGCCCACCGCGTGGCCCAGGCCGTTGACCACGCCGGCGGCCCAGAACGGAATCCACATCATCTGGATGGCCCACACGGTGATGCCCAGGGTGCCGAACAGCAGCAGGTCGAGCACCGCCATCAGGGCGATGCCGCCGAGCTTGTAGCGCGAGTAGACGTTGCGCTCGACCCAGTCGTCGGGGCAGTTCTTGCCGTAGATGCGCAGCGTCTCGAGGTTGCGCGCCTCTTCCCGGTAGAGCTCGGCGCCCTTGCGCAGCACGGTGCTCAAACCCTTGTACACCGGGCTGTGCGGGTCATCCGGGGTTTCGCACTTGGCGTGGTGCTTGCGGTGCACGGCCGTCCATTCGCGGGTGTTCTGCGCGGTGGTCAGCCAAAGCCAGAAGCGGAAGAAGTGCTTGAGCGCGCCGTTGAGCTCCAGGGCGCGGTGGGCGGAATAGCGGTGCAGGTAGATGGTGACGCTGACGATGGTCACATGGGTCATCAGCAGCGTGACGCCGACCAGTTGCCAGACCGACAAGTCGAGTAGACCGTTGTACCACATAAGGATGAAAACCCTCGGGAATGCAGGGGAAAGGTCTGATTATCCCTTGGTAGGGAAATAAAACCAGTCACCCTTTCAGATAGGACGTCACGGCATGTTTCTCCCTTTATAATGCCCCATTATTTTTCATGGGCTTTTTCCCCCGACATGTCTGTTTCCGTTCGCGACGCCTTGCGCATGGCCGCGCTGTACGTGGTGTTGTCGTTCCTGTGGCTGGTGCTGGCCGAACTGGTGCTGCACAGCATGACCGACGACCCCCTGGCGCTGACCGTAGGCCGGCAGATCAACGTGGTGGTGTGGGTGCTGGTCAGTGCCTTGCTGATCTTTTTCTCGCGCGCACGGCTGCTCAATTTCATCGGTGTCGGCGCGCGCCTGCGCCGCGAGGACCGCGAACGCCTGCGCATGGCCGCAGCGGTGTTCGACAGCACCCTGGAAGGCGTGCTGGTGACCGACCGCGACGGCTTGATCGTGCACGTGAACCGGGCCTTCATGCGCATCACCGGCTACCAGCAGGACGAAGTGCTCGGCCAGCGCCCGAGCAAGTTCAAGTCGGGCCGCCATGGCGTGCCGTTCTACCAGCAGATCTACGCCACCCTGGCCGAGAAGGGCGAGTGGAGCGGCGAGATCTGGAACCGGCGCAAGAACGGCGAAATCTACCCGCAATGGCAGACGATCTGCGCCATTCGCGACGACAGCGGCGAGCTGACCCACTATGTGGCCGTGTTCAGCGACATCAGCGCGATCAAGCATTCCGAGCAGGAGCTGGCCTACCTGGCCAACCACGACCCGCTCACCGGCCTGCCCAACCGCCTGCTGTTCAACGACCGCGTCGAGCACGCGCTGGCCGCCGCCGAGGCCAACAAGCGCGGCTGCGCCTTGCTGCTGCTGGACCTGGACCACTTCCAGAGCATCAACGACGGCCTGGGCCACACCATCGGCGACCAGCTGCTCAAGCTGGTGGGCGAGCGCCTGCGCGAGCTGCTGGGCAACGGCGTGACCCTGGCGCGCCTGGGCGGTGACGAATTTGCCGTGCTGGCCGAGAACTGCCAGGAAGTCGGCCAGGCGGGCAAGCTGGCGCAGAGCATCATCGAGCGCCTGCGCGAGCCGTTCGCCTTCGATGGGCATCGGCTGTTCATCGGCGCCAGTGTCGGCATCAGTCTGTTCCCCAGCGATGCGCTGGGTGCCGAGCAGCTGCTGCGCAATGCCGACTCGGCGCTGTTCAAGGCCAAGAACAACGGCCGCGGCTGCTATGCGCTGTACACCGAAGAGCTGACCGCCCACGCCCAGCACCGGGTGGAAACCGCAGGCGAGCTGCGCCGAGCGCTGGAGCAGGATGAGCTGCGGGTGTTCTACCAGCCGGTGTTCGACCTGTTCACCGCGCGCATGGTCGGTGTCGAGGCGCTGGTGCGCTGGCAGCACCCGCTGCGCGGCCTGGTGCCGCCAGGGGAATTCATCCCGATCGCCGAGCGTACCGGACTGATTGCCGACATCGATGCCTGGGTGCTGCGCCGGGCGTGCCGGCAGATGGTCCAGTGGCAGGACAACGGGCGCAAGCTGGAGTTTGTCGCGGTCAACCTGTCCAGCCGCCTGTTTGGCCAGCGCGACCTGTACCGGCAAGTGGCCGAAGTGCTGCACGACACCGGGCTGGACCCGGCGTTGCTGGAGCTGGAGGTGACCGAAAGCGCGGTAATGGAAGACCCGGAGGTGGCGCTGGAGCAGCTGCACCGCTTGCGTGAGCTGGGCCTGAACCTGGCGATCGACGACTTCGGCACGGGCTACTCGTCGCTGCTGCGGCTCAAGCGCTTGCCGGTGCAGAAGCTGAAGATCGACCAGGGCTTCGTGGCCGGCCTGCCGCTGGATGATGACGACATCGCCATTGTGCGGGTGATCATTGCCCTGGCGCGGAGCATGGGCATGCAGGTGCATGCCGAGGGCATCGAGCAGGCGGAGCAGGCGCGGTTCCTGCTGGAGCAGCAGTGCCAGCTGGGGCAGGGGTACTGGTTTGGGCGGCCGGTGCCGGCGCAGGATCTGCGTTGGGGTTGAGGGCCAATCGCCGGCAAGCCGGCTCCCACAGGTTCACCATCGCCCTCCCTGTGGGGCCCAGCCCTAGCGCTTGTTCAGGCCTTTGGCCAAGCGATCCCCACCCAGCTGGATCAGCGCCACCAACGCCACCAGCATGGCGATCACGGTCAGCATGATCTGGCTGTCGAAGCGCTGGTACCCATACCGATAGGCAATATCCCCCAGCCCACCTGCACCAATCGCCCCGGCCATGGCCGAGGAGTTGATCAAGGTCACCAGGGTAATGGTGAACCCGCCGACGATCCCCGGCAGCGCCTCGGGCAGCAGCACATGCCAGACGATGTGCCAGCGCCGGCAACCCATGGCCTGTGCGGCCGCCACCAAGCCATGGTCGACCTCGCGCAGGCTCACCTCGGCAATGCGTGCGAAGAACGGCGTGGCAGCGATGGTCAGCGGCACCACCGCAGCCCACACCCCATAGGTGGTGCCCACCACCAGGCGGGTGAAGGGGATCAGCGCGACCATCAGGATCAGGAACGGGATCGAGCGGAACAGGTTGACGAAGGCGCCCAGCACCCGGTTCAGCAGCGGCGCCTGGTAGATGCCGCCCTTGTCGCTGGTGACCAGCAGCACCGCCATCGGCACCCCCACCAGCAAGGCGATCGTCGAGGACACGCCCACCATCAGCAAGGTGTCGAGCAGGCCTTGGAGCAGGCGATCAAACCACATGGCCCAGCACCTCCACGTCTTGCGCCCAGCGGCGGGCGCGTTCAAGCAATTGATGGGTATCGTGGGGCGAGCCCTGGACTGCCAGGATCAGTTGCCCGAGGGCATGCTCGCCGATGGTTTCGACACCGCCCTGGAGCAGGCGAACCCGCCCGCCGAGGTCGTGGAACAGCTCCGACAGCGATGGCTCGCCGAGCACGCTGAGCTTGAGCACCAGGGCACTGTCCCGCCCAGCGGGGTTGGCCCGCAGGCGCGCTTGCAGCGCAGCCGGCAGCTTGGTCTGCAGTGGCGCGAGCAAGGTGCGGGTGACTTCATGCCGGGGTATGCCAAACACTTCCCAGACTTCGCCCTGTTCCACCACCTGCCCGCGTTCGAGCACCACCACCCGATGGCAGATGTCGCGGATCACCGCCATTTCGTGGGTGATCAACACCACCGTCAGGCCCAGGCGCTGGTTGATGGTGCGCAGCAGTTCGAGGATCGAGGCGGTGGTTTCCGGGTCCAGTGCCGAGGTGGCCTCATCGCACAGCAGGATCTCGGGGTCGTGCACCAGGGCGCGGGCGATGCCCACGCGCTGTTTCTGCCCGCCCGAGAGCTGCGCCGGATAGACGTGGTGCTTTTCCTGCAGGCCGACCAGCTCCAGCAGCTCGCGCACCTTGCGCTGGCGCTCCGGCTTGGCCACGCCAGCCACTTTCAGCGGCAGCTCGACGTTCTGCCACACGGTCTTGGCCGACATCAGGTTGAAGTGCTGGAAGATCATGCCGATGCGCCTGCGCAGCGCCACCAGGCGGTCTTCGTCGAATGGCGCGATGTCCACCTGGTCGATCAGCACCCGGCCCTGGCTGGGCTGCTCCAGGCGATTGATGGTGCGCAACAGCGACGACTTGCCCGCCCCACTGCGGCCGATGATGCCGAAGATCTCGCCCCGGCGGATGTTCAGGTCGATGCCTTGCAAGGCCGGCTGTTCCTGGCCCGGGTAAGTCTTGCCAAGGCCGATGAAGCGCACATGGGCTTCATTGACCCCGGGGCGCAAGGCCTGCTCCCGAACCGGTGGCGGCGCGGTTCGAGCGGTGGGCGCCGCAAGGGCGCTGGCGTGGCTCATGTCAGCCTTCCCAGCCGGCTTGGTAGAGGTTGCCGTGGGCTTTGTTCAGCGCCGCGCGCACGGCCGGCGAGTGCTGGTAGATGTCGACGAACTTGGCCAGGCGCGGGTCGCCCTTGCTCTGCGGGCGGATGACGAACTGAATCACGTATTCCTTGTTCTCCAGGCCATCGAACAGCAGCGCCGAGGTGGCGTCGAAGCTGTTGGCCAGGCGGATGTAGGCGGGGTAGCCCTGCACCAGGTCGGCATCGTCATAGGCGCGCACCAGCTGCACGGCCTCCACCTGGAGGATCTTGAGCTTCTTCGGGTTGGCGATGATGTCGTCCTCGGTGGCCTTGTAGCCCACCCCCGGCTTGAGCGTGATCAGCCCGGCCTTGGCCAGCAGCTGCAGGCCGCGACCACTGTTGATCGGGTCGTTGGCGATGGCCACGCTGGCGCCTTCGGGCAGTTCGGCGAAGCTTTTGTACTGCTTCGAGTAGAGGCCGACGTTGTTGATGATGCCGGGGGCGAAGGGCACCAGGTTGAAGCCGGCGGCGGCCTTGGCGTTTTCCAGGAAGGGGATGTGCTGGAAGTAGTTCACGTCGATGTCGCCGCTGTTGAGGCTGACGTTCGGCGCGATCCAGTCGCTGAACTCGATCAGCTTCACCTCCAGGCCCTGTTTGTGGGCTTCTTCCACCGCTGCTTCCAGCGGGATGGCGAAGGCTGCGGTGGTGCCGACCTTCAGCGGCTCGGCAGCGGATGCGGCGCCGGCTAGGCCGAGGGTGAGGACGATGGCCGCGACGGGCCGGAACAATTTCTCAAGCATGTTGTGCGACTCCAGTCGGGGTGGGGGTGTGGCGGTAGGTCGAGCCGACATGGTCGGCGGGCAGGTGCGGCTGGCTGGCGAACAGTTTTTCGCGCAGGGTGCCTGCGGCGTAGGCGGTCTTGTAGCGGCCACGCTGTTGCAGTTGCGGCACCACCAGGTCGATGAAGTCTTCGAAGCTTTCCGGGGTGACGGTGCGGGTCAGGTTGAAGCCGTCCAGGCCGGTTTCATCGATCCAGGCGATCAGTTGCTCGGCGACCTGCGCCGGCGCGCCGACCAAGGTCACGTAGCGCCCGCCCAGGGCGTGCTGCTCCAGCAGGCGGCGGCGAGTCCAGGCGTTTTCCTGCAGCTGGCGGGTGGCCGACTGGATGGCGTTGCCTTTGCTGGCGCCGATCGGCTCGTCCAGCTCAAAGGCGGCAAAATCGATGCCGGTGGAGGCGGCGAAGTGCGCCACGCCCGCTTCCGGGCTGGCATGGCGCAGGTACTCGGCGTACTTGGCCTGGGCCTCGCCCTCGCTGGGCGCGACGATCACCGTGATGCCCATGAACACCTTGACCGCCTGTGGATCGCGCCCGGCCGCCTGGGCGGCGGCGCGCACCTTGTCGACCTGGGCACGGGTCGCGGCCTTGTCCTGGCCGCTGATGAACACGCACTCGGCATGGTTGCCGGCGAACGCCAGGCCACGCGGCGAGCTGCCGGCCTGGAACAGCACCGGGGTGCGCTGCGGCGAGGGTTCGCACAGGTGGTAGCCCTCGACCTTGTAGAACTCGCCGTGGTGGCGGACCTTGCGCACTTTCCCTGGCTCGGCATACACCCGCCGCGCGCGGTCCTCGACCACTGCATCGTCGGCCCAGCTGCCTTCGAGCAGCTTGTACAGCACCTGCAGGTATTCATCGGCCTGGTCGTAGCGGCGGTCGTGCTCCGGCTGCTGCTCCAGGCCCATGGCGCGGGCGGCGCTGTCGAGGTAGCCGGTGACGATGTTCCAGCCGACCCGGCCATTGCTCAGGTGGTCGAGCGTGGACAGGCGCCGGGCGAACAGGTACGGCGCCTCGTAGGTGAGGTTGGCGGTGAGGCCGAAGCCCAGGTGGCGGGTGACCGCGGCCATGGCCGAGACCAGCAGCAGTGGGTCGTTGACCGGCAGCTGGATCGACTCTTTCAGGGTCACGTCCAGCGACTTGCCGTAGATGTCGTAGGTGCCGACGATGTCGGCGATGAACAGCCCGTCGAACAGCCCGCGTTCGAGCAGGCGCGCCAGGTCAGTCCAGTAGCTCAGCGACTTGTACTGGGTCGAAGTGTCCCGTGGGTGGGTCCACAGGCCGTGGTTGATGTGCCCGATGCAGTTCATGTTGAAGGCATTGAGCAGGATCTCTTTGGCCATCAGATCGTCCCCCGGCGTGGTGGGTTTTCGTCGTTGAGGTAGTAGTTGCCGATGGCGTGGTACTTCCAGCGCACGGGGTCGTGCAGGGTATGCACGCGGGCGTTGCGCCAGTGGCGGTCGAGGTTGTGCTCGGCCAGGGTGGCCTGGCTGCCAGCCAGTTCGAACAACGTGGTGCCGGCGGCGAGGGCGATTTCGGTGCTGAGCGCGCGGGCCTCGGCCACGGCGATGGAGGCGGCGGCGACGGTGCCTGCGTTGCTGTCGGCCTGGGCGCGGTCGAGGTATTCGCCGGCGCGTTCGAGCAGGGCTTCGGCGGCGTGCAGGCGGATGCTCAGGTGGCCGAAGCTTTTCAGGGTCAGTGGGTCTTCGCTGGCCTTGTCGAGGCCGGAGTCGACCCATGGCCGGCTGCGGGTGCGCACGAAGTGCAGGGCGTCTTCGTAGGCGGCGCGGGCGATGCCGGTGTCGATGGCGGCGTGGAGGATCTGCGCCAGCGGGCCGACCGGGGTAGGGCGCTCGAAGGCCGACTGGAACGGCAGCACGTCTTCGCTGCGCACGAACACGTTGTCGAACACCACCGAGCCGCTGCCGGTGGTGCGCTGGCCAAAGCCGCTCCAGTCGTCGATCACCTGCAGGCCCTGGCTGTCGGCTGGCACGAAGGCCAGGTGCTGCACGCCTTGCTCGTCGATCACCGAGGTGGGGATGCGCTGGGCGTAAAGCGCGCCGGTGGCGTAGAACTTGCGGCCGTTGATGCGGTAGCCGTCGGCGTCGCGGGCCAGGCGGGTGGTACGGTCGTGGGCGGTGCGGGTGCCCAGCTCGGCAAGGGCATTGCCCAAGCGCTGGCCGGCCAGCACTTCGGCGTAGAGGCGTTGCTGCTGGGCGGGGGTGCCGTTTACCCGCAGCACTTCCAGGGCGTAGAAATGGTTTTGCGGGATCTGCCCGAGCGAGGCGTCGGCCTGGGCAATGCGCGCGATGACCTTGGCCAGGGTGACGTTGGACACGCCGGCGCCGCCGAAGGCCTTGGGCACGCTGATGGCCCATAGGCCGCTTTGGCTGAACAGGTCCAGTTCGGCATGGGGCAGGCGGCGTTCGCGGTCGCGCAGGGCGCTGTCGCGGCGCAGGTGCTGGGCGAGTTCTTCGGCGACTTCCAGGGCTTGGGTGTCGCTGGTGATGATCGATGTCGTCATGGTGTTCTCCGGGGCCTTGGGGGCCGCTTTGCGGCCCTTTCGCGAC
>NZ_DJTF01000213.1:0-29247 GCF_002438125.1 Pseudomonas sp. UBA6315 | reverse complement strand
CAAGGCCGCTCCTACAGGGGGCTGCGGTTGTCTGTAGGAGCGGCCTTGTGTCGCGAAAGGGCTGCACAGCAGCCCCAAGGCGCAAAAATCAGATCCAGGAATGCCGCGCCGGCAAGGTCCCGTTGAGGTAGTAGGCGCCCACCGCGTGGTACTTCCAGCGCACCGGGTCATGCAGCGTGTGCACCCGGGCATTGCGCCAATGGCGGTCGAGGTTGAACTCGGCGAGCGTGGCTCGGCTGCCGGCCAGCTCGAACAGCTTCTCGCTGGCCTGCAGGGAAACCTCGGTGGTCAGCACCTTGGCCTCGGCCACGGCAATCGAGGCCCGCGCTGCCGCTTGCGCATCGATGGGCGCTGCGTTGACTTCGTCGAGCACCCGCGCCGCCTTGCGCAGCAGCGCCTGGGCGGCATGCAGCTCAAGTTTCAGGCGGCCGATGTCGGCGATCACGTAAGGGTCGTCGCTGGCCCGCTCGACCTTGGCTTCGATCCACGGCCGCGACTTGTCCCGCACGAAGTGGATGGCGTCGTCGATCGCCGCTTCGGCAATGCCGGCATCGATCGCCGCCTGGATCAACTGCGAGCCGGCGCCCTGGATGTTGGGCAGGTCGCGCTGGCGCCAGTTGTCGATCACCAGTTCCGCGTCCACCGGTACCTGGTCGAGCAGTACGGTGCCGCTGGCGGTGGTGCGCTGGCCGAAGCCCGACCAGTCATCGACGATACGCAGCCCCGGCGCGCCGCGGCGCACGAAGGCCAGGCGCTGGCGGCCTTCATCGTCCAGGGCCTTGACCGCGACCCAGTGGGCGAACAGGGCGCCGGTGGAATAAAACTTCTCGCCGCTGATGCGATAGCCATCGCCGCTGCGGGTGATGCGCGCCTTCAGGGTCAGGGTGTCCTTGGTGCCGCGCTCCGGCCCGGCATTGCCGATGCGCCAGCCGTCGAGCACGCTGCGAAAGATCTGCGCCTGTTGCGCCTCGGTGGCGGTCACGCGCAGCAGTTGCAGCATGCCGAACTGGTTCTGCGGGATCTGCCCCAGGGCCGGGTCGGCGGCGCTGATGAGGCGGAACACTTCGGCGATGGTCTCGAACGACACGTCAGGGCCGCCATGGGCCTTGGGCACGCTGATGCTGCCCAGGCCGCTGCGGGTGAATTGTTCGATTTCGGCCCAGGGCAGCTTGCGCTGCTGGTCGCGGCGCGCGGCTTGCTCGCGGGCGGTGTCGGCCAGTTCGCGGGCGGCTTGCAGGGCTTCGGCGTCGTTGCGCAATACCTTGGCCGGCAGCAGCAGGGGCGAGCTGTCGAGGTCGCTGTGGAATTGGGTTTCTGGCAGGGTGGACATCAGTACCGAACCTCACAAAGTGGATGCGTCGCTTCAGCTGATGGCGACAAACGTTTGCTGGTCCGGTGGTCCGGTGTATATACCCTAAAGGCTTATCAAAAGTTTATGAACTAACCTTTTGGAATATATATAGAAGTGGGGAATTGCGCTGGATGTGCCGGCCTCTTCGCGGGGCAAGCCCGCTCCCACCAAGGTGGGCAGTTAACTTGTGGGAGCGGGCTTGCGCCGCGAAGGCGTCAGTCCTGGCTGGCTGCGGTACCGAGGAATTTGCGCAAGAACTGCCGGGTCCGCTCTTCCCTGGGGTTGGCGAACAGCGCCTTGGCCTCGCCCTGCTCGACGATCACCCCCTTGTCGAAGAAGATCACCCGGTTCGCCACGTCGCGCGCAAAGCTCATTTCGTGGGTGACGATGATCATCGTGCGCTTTTCCTCGGCCAGCCCACGAATGGTCTCCAGCACTTCGCCGACCAGTTCCGGGTCGAGCGCCGAGGTGGGTTCGTCGAACAGGATCACCTCCGGCTCCATGGCCAGGGCGCGGGCGATGGCCACCCGCTGCTGCTGGCCGCCCGAGAGGCGCCGGGGGTAGGCGTCTTCCTTGCCGGCCAGGCCGACCTTGGCGAGCAAGCGCTTGCCCAGCTCGATGGCCTGGGCGCGGGGCGTCTTCTTGACGATCACCGGCCCCTCGATGACGTTTTCCAGGGCGGTGCGGTGGGGGAACAGGTTGAAGTTCTGGAACACGAACCCAGCCTGCTGGCGCAAGCGGCGGATCGCACTTTGCTGGCCACCCAGCGGGCGGTTGGCGTCGATGCTGATGTCGCCGATCTGGATGCGCCCGGCATCGGGGGTTTCCAGCAGGTTCAGGCAGCGCAGGAAGGTGGTCTTGCCCGAGCCGCTGGGGCCGATGATGGCCACCACCTCGCCGGGGTGCACGGTCACGTCGATGCCGTTGAGCACGGTCTGGCCCTTGAACCGCTTGGTCAGGCCTTCTACGACAATCATTTCAAGGCTCCCGGTCGTGCTGGTTGACCCGCGCTTCCATGCGGTTCTGGAAGTGCGCGAGGATGCTGCACAGCACCCAGTAGATCACCGCCACCGCCAGGTACATGGTGAACACTTCGAAGGTGCGCGCGGTAATCAGCTGCGCCTGGCGGAACAGCTCGGGCACCTGGATGGTCGCCGCCAGGGCGGTGTCCTTGACCAGCGAGATGAAGCTGTTGCCCAGCGGCGGCAGTGCGGTGCGCAGCGCCTGGGGCAGGATCGCCCGGCGCATGGCCTGGGTGCGGGTCATGCCGATGCTGGCAGCGGCCTCCCACTGGCCCCGGTCGATGGAGGAGATGGCTGCACGCAGGATCTCGCAGATGTAGGCGGCCATGTTCAGCGACAGGCCGATCAGCGAGGCCGGGATCGGGTCGAGCTCGATGCCGATCTGCGGCATGCCGAAGTAGATGACGAACAGCTGCACCAGCAGTGGCGTGCCGCGAAAGAACGACACGTAGATCCGCGCCAGCCAGTCCAGCGGCAGGATCTTCGACAGCCGCATCAGTGCCAGGGCAAAGCCCAGCAGCAGGCCGAAGAACATGCCGCCGACGCTCAGCAGCACCGTGTAACCCGCGCCCTTCAACAGGAAGGGCGTGGAGTCGGCAACCAGTTGCAGGCTTTCAGCGATCATTGGGTGACATCGGCACCGAAGTATTTCTCGGACAGCTTGGCCAGGGTGCCATCAGCCTTGAGCTTGTCGATGGCCTTGTTGATGGCAGCCAGCAGTTCCGGTTCGCCCTTGCGCAGGGCCACGCCGCTTTCCAGGCGCGAGAAGGCATCGCCGGCAAGCTCGGTGTCCTTGGCTTTCTGGGCGTATTCCAGGGCGGCCAGGCGGTCGATCAGGATGGCGTCGATGCGGCCGTTGCGCAGGTCGGCGAACTTGCTCGGGTCATCCTCGTAGGTGCGCACTTCGGCTTTCGGCACGTCCTGCTTGACCCACTGCTCGTAGTTGGTGCCCAGGCCTACGCCGACTTTCTTGCCGGCCAGGTCCTGCGCTGTCTTGATGTTCAGCTGCTCGGCTTTCTTCTTCAGCACCAGGGCCTGGATGCCGGAAACGGTGTAGGGCTCGGAGAAGTCGTATTTCTTCTTGCGCTCCTCGGAGATGGTCACCTGGTTGACCACCACGTCCAGGCGCTTGGACTCCAGCGCGGCGAGGATGCCGTCCCACTTGGTTGGCTGGATCTTGGCCTTGACCCCCAGCTCCTTGGCCAGCAGCTCCGACAGCTCGACTTCGAAACCGGCCAGCTTGCCGTTTTCATCCTGGAAGCTGAACGGTGGGTAGGTGCCTTCCAGGCCGACGTTGATCACGCCCTTTTCCTGGATGGTCTTCAGCTGCTCGCCGGCGAATGCCTGGCCGAGCAGGCCGGCACCGAGGAGGATGGCCAGGCTGGCGTTGAGAAGCGGTTTGGCGAATTTCGACATGTCAGGCCCCGCGCTTGTTGTGGAAGTAGTGGGTGGCGACTATAGAGTTGGCCTGATAGGCCAGGAAATAATAAAAACTTATTTTCTTATGCTTTTTTATAAAAAGGCTCAGGCACACGCTGAGTTGAGGGTAGGCGAGGTTACCCGGTTCGTCATCGCCGCTTATGCCTGACTTAGCGCAGGATGGAATAAAGCGTTGTTTTTTCCAAGGGACGGATTTGCCGTAGAGTGGATTGCAAAATATTGCATGCCACCCGGCAGGAGAACACCGTGAGCGACCAACCTTCATCCGCGCATTGGCAGTTGCACAGCATCGTCAGCGGCCTGCGCAGCGCCCGTGAGCAGTGGCGCAGCCGCAATGGCCGCAGCATCGGCGAGCAGGGCGGGCGCGAACTGCCCTCGCGCGAGGCCATGCGCCAGATCCTCGAGCAGCTGTGCGGGGCGCTGTTCCCGATGCGCCTGGGCCCGGTGGACCTGCGCGAGGAGAGCGAGGACTTCTACGTCGGCCATACCCTGGACGCCGCGCTTACCTCACTGCTGGCCCAGGCACGCCTGGAGCTGCGCTATGCCGCGCGCCAGAGCAACGGCGAACTGGCAACCGTGGATGCCCAGGCCCTGCGCCTGATCCAGGATTTCGCTGCGGCGCTGCCTGGGCTGCGGGTGATGCTCGATACCGATGTGCTGGCGGCCTACCACGGCGACCCGGCGGCGCGCAGCGTCGATGAAGTGCTGCTGTGCTACCCGGGGATCCTGGCGATCATCCATCACCGCCTGGCCCACCACCTGTACCGGGCCGGCTTGCCGTTGCTGGCGCGGATCAGCTCGGAGCTGGCGCATTCGGCGACGGGCATCGACATCCACCCGGGCGCGCAGATCGGGCCGAGCTTCTTCATCGACCATGGCACCGGCGTGGTGATTGGCGAGACGGCGATCATCGGCGAGCGGGTGCGCATCTACCAGGCGGTCACGCTGGGGGCCAAGCGCTTCCCCAGCGACGAGTCGGGGACGCTGCACAAGGGCCTGGCGCGCCACCCGATCGTCGAGGATGACGTGGTGATCTATGCGGGGGCGACCATCCTGGGGCGCATCACCATCGGCAAAGGCTCGACCATTGGCGGCAATGTGTGGCTGACCCGCAGCGTGCCGGCTGAAAGCAACATTACCCAGGCGAACTTGCAGCTCGATTGCCAGGACAAGAACTGAGGCTGTTGGCTCCCACGGTACTTGTGGGAGCCGGCTTGCCGGCGATAGGGCCGGTACAGGCATGCACCGATCAGCACCCCGGTTCGCATTGAAATCCGATCCATGTTTAACTTGAACGCTTGTTCAACGAAAAACGCTGGTCCGCTGCCGGTGTTCAACAGGAGGATTCCTTTGCTGAACCCGTTCATTCCGAACCTCACGTCAATCGACGAGGTGCATGCCCCATGAGTGCACCGACCCCTTCACTTGCCGCTGGCAAGATCCGCATGAACCCGCCGGTGTTCTACTTTGCGGCAAGCTTCATCCTCATCTTCGGCCTGGTGGTCATTGCCTTCCCGCAAGCTGCCGGTGAATGGCTGCTGGCCGCGCAGAACTGGGCGGCCAACACGGTTGGCTGGTACTACATGCTGGCCATGACCCTGTACCTGGTCTTCGTGGTGGTCACCGCGTTGTCCGGCTACGGCAAGATCAAGCTTGGTGCCGACCACGACGAGCCCGAGTTCAGCTACCTGTCCTGGGCCGGCATGCTGTTCGCCGCCGGCATCAGCATCACCCTGTTCTTCTTCTGCGTCTCCGAGCCGCTGACCCACATGCTGCAGCCGCCGCAAGGCGAGGCGGGCACGGCCGAGGCAGGGCGCCAGGCGATGCAGATCCTGTTCCTGCACTGGGGCCTGCATGGCTGGGGCGTGTTCGCCTTCGTCGGCATGGCACTGGCCTATTTCGCCTACCGCCACAACCTGCCGCTGGCGCTGCGCTCGGCGCTGTACCCGCTGATCGGCAAGCGCATCAACGGGCCGATCGGCTATGCGGTGGATGGCTTCGGCATCATCGCCACGGTGTTCGGCCTGGGCGCCGACATGGGCTTTGGCGTGCTGCACCTCAATGCCGGCCTCGACTACCTGTTCGGCATCAGCCACAGCCAGTGGGTGCAGGTGATGCTGATTGCCCTGATGATGGGCGCGGCGGTGGCCGTGGCGGTCGCCGGGGTGGAGAAGGGCGTGCGGGTGATGAGCGACATCAACCTGTTCCTGGCCTGCGCGCTGCTGCTGTTCGTGCTGTTCGCCGGCCCTACCCAGCACCTGTTCAACACCTTGATCCAGAACTTGGGCGATTACCTGGGGGCCTTGCCGCGCAAGAGCTTCGACGTGTACGCCTATGGCGAGAACCGCGACTGGCTGGGTGGCTGGACAGTGTTCTACTGGGCCTGGTGGATTGCCTGGGCGCCGTTCGTGGGGCTGTTCATCGCGCGCATTTCGCGTGGCCGCACCATCCGTGAATTCGTCTTCGGCGTGCTGCTGATTCCGTTGGGCTTCACCCTGGCGTGGATGTCGATCTTCGGCAACAGCGCCCTGGACCAGGTGATCAACCACGGCATGACCGCCCTGGGCCAGTCGGCCCTGGACAACCCGTCGATGAGCCTGTACCTGCTGCTGGAAACCTACCCCTGGAGCAAGACGGTCATCGCGGTGACGGTGTTCATCAGCTTCGTGTTCTTCGTCACCTCGGCCGACTCCGGCACGGTGGTGCTGTCGACCTTGTCGGCCAAGGGCGGCGACGCCGACGAAGACGGCCCGAACTGGCTGCGCATCTTCTGGGGCGTGATGACCGCGCTGATCACCAGCGGCCTGCTGTTCGCCGGCAGCATCGATTCGCTGAAATCGGCGGTGGTGCTGACGTCGCTGCCGTTCTCGCTGATCCTGCTGTGCATGATGTGGGGGCTGCACAAGGCCTTCTACCTGGAGAGCCAGCGGCAGATCGCGCAGATGCATTCGTTGGCGCCGTTCGCCCAGTCGCGACGTGGCCGTGGGGGTTGGCGCCAGCGCTTGAGCCAGGCCGTGCACTTCCCGTCACGCGATGAGGTGTACCGCTTCATGGACGACGTGGTGCGCCCGGCGATTGCCGATGTGCGCGAAGTGTTCGAGCAGAAGGGGCTGACCCTGATTACCCAGGACGACCCGAGCCATGACAACGTCAGCCTGAAGGTCGGCCACGGCGAGGAGCAGCCGTTCATCTACCAGGTGCAGATGCGTGGCTACTTCACGCCTTCGTTTGCGCTGGGTGGGTTGGGCACCCAGGAGTTGAAGAACCGCCGCTATTACCGGGCGGAGGTGCACCTGAGCGAGGGCAGCCAGAATTACGACCTGGTGGGCTACAGCAAGGAGCAGATCATCAACGACATCCTCGACCAGTACGAGCGGCACATGCAGTTCCTGCATCTGGTCAGGTAGATCGCCGGGGCCGCTTTGCGGCCCTTTCGCCGGCAAGCCGGCTCCCACAGAAGCGCTGCAAACCCTGTGGGAGCCGGCTTGCCGGCGATTCGAGGCCAAAGGCCTCGCCCGTCTGCATCAGAACGGCGCATCCCCAAGAATGGTCGCCCGATGCATCACCCGCCGATTCGGCCGGTAGTCATCCACAGCAAAATGCTGTGTCACCCGGTTATCCCAGAACGCCACGTCATTCTCCTGCCAACGCCAGCGAATGCTGAACTCAGGCCGCGTCGCATGGGCGAACAGCAGCTTGAGCAGCGCCTCGCTCTCCAGCTCGCTGAGCTCGTTGATTCGCGTGGTGAACCCTTCATTGACGAACAACGCCTTGCGCCCGCTCACCGGGTGGGTGCGCACCACCGGGTGCGACAACGGCGGGTTCTTGCGCCGGGTTTCTTCCCAGCGCGCCAGGTCCTCTGGCGTGGTACCGAAGCGCTCCAGCGGGAACGACTTGGTGAAATCGTGGGTGGCACTCAGCCCGTCGAGCAACTCGCGCAGCGGCGCCGACAGCGCCTCCAGCGCAGCGATGCCGCTGGCCCACAAGGTGTCGCCGCCAAAGGCTGGGAGCTGCTTGGCACTGAGCACCGCGCCCAGCGCCGGGGTCGGCAGGAAGGTCACGTCGGTGTGCCACACGGCATTGTCGCGCACGTCGGTGACCGCGGTATCGAGCACCAGCACCTGCGGGGTTTCCGGCACGTTGGGGTAGATCGGGTGGATGTGCAGGTCACCGAAACGCGCGGCGAAGCGCGCCTGCTGCTCGGGGTTGATTGGCTGGTCGCGGAAGAACAGCACCTGGTGCTTGAGCAGCGCCTGCTCGATGGCGTCGCGCTGCTCGATGCTGATGTCGCGGCTGATGTCGACGCCGCTGATCTGGGCGCCGAGCGCCGGGCTGAGTGGGGTGATGGTCAGGCTCATGGCTTTTCTCGTGCTAGGCGCCGGGTTGCCGGCGTGGTCAGTCCAGTTCAGTGGCTTTGCCCGTGCCAGGGCACCAGCTTGCGTTGCAGGGCGCGCAGGCCCATCTCCAGGGCGAAGGCGATCAGGGCGATCAGCAGGATGCCCAGCACCACCACGTCGGTGACCAGGAACTGCGCCGCCGACTGCACCATGAAGCCCAGGCCGCTGGTGGCGGCGATCAGCTCGGCGGCGACCAGGGTCGACCAACCGACGCCCAGGCCGATGCGGATGCCGGTGAGGATGTCGGGCAGAGCGCTGGGCAGGATCACATGGCGAATCAGCTGCGCCCGGGTGGCCCCCAGCGACTGCGCGGCGCGCAGCTTGGCCGGGTCGACGGTACGCACGCCGGTGGCCGTGGCGATGGCGATCGGGGCGAAGATCGCCAGGTAGATCAGCAGCACCTTGGACAGCTCGCCGATGCCGCACCAGATGACGATCAGCGGCAGGTAGGCCAGCGGCGGAATCGGCCGGTAGAACTCGATCAGCGGGTCGAGGATGCCGCGGGCCACGCGGTTGTAGCCGATGGCGATGCCGACCGGGATCGCCGTCAGGGTGGCGGCGGCCAGGGCCAGGCCGATGCGGCCGAGGCTGGCACCCAGGTGCTGCCACAGGCTGGCGTCCATGTAGCCCTGGGTGAGCAGGGCCCAGCCCTTGGCCAGGATGTCGCCGGGCGAGGGCAGGAACAGTGGCTCGATCCAGCCGGCGGCGGTCACCAGCCACCAGGCCAGCAGCAGGCTGGCCAGGGTCAGGGTGCTGATCCAGCGGGTTGAAAGGGGGCGGCGGGCTTTTATGGCTGGCCGGGATTGGGCGTCGCGCTTGCCGGCGACCGGCAGATCGAGGCTGCTCATGCGGGCTCCTGCAGGCTTTGGCGTTGGGAGAACACCCGCGCCAGCACATGCTCGCGGGTTTCAATGAAGCGGGGGTCGGACTTGATCGCCCGGGCCGACTCGCCGGCGGCGTAGCGCTGGCCGAAGTCCAGCTGCAGGCGCTCGACCACACGCCCCGGGTTGGGTGCCAGCAGTACCAGCTCGCTGGCCAGGAACACGGCTTCCTCGATGTCATGGGTAATCAGGAACACCGGCTTGGCGGTGCGCTGCCACACCTGCAGCAGCAGCTCCTGCATCTGCTCGCGGGTGAAGGCGTCGAGCGCGCCGAACGGCTCGTCCATCAGCAGCACCCGTGGGTCGGCTGCCAGTGCGCGGGCCAGGCCCACACGCTGTTTCTGGCCACCGGACAACTGCCAGACACGCCGATCGCCGAAGCCGGCCAGGTCGACCAGCGCGAGCATTTCGCGGGCCTTGGCTTCACGTTCGCTGCGCGCCACGCCAGCCAGCTCGAGGCCGAAGGCGACGTTGCCCAGCACGTTCTGCCAGGGCAGCAGGGCGTCGTCCTGGAACACCACGCCACGCTCGGCGCCGGGGCCTTGCACCGGCACGCCATCGAGGCTGATGCGCCCGCCGCTGGGGGCGACGAAACCGGCGATCAGGTTCAGCAGCGAGGTCTTGCCGCTGCCCGATGGCCCGAGGGCCACCAGCAGTTGGCGAGGCCCCAGGCTCAGGTTGATGTCGGCCAGCACCGGGGTGGTGGCGCCGGGGTACTGTGCGCTGATGCGCTCCAGCTCGAGCAAGGCCATGACGGGCTCCGGATCAGGTTCAGTTGGGCAGGAATTTGGCGCTGACGTAAGGCGAGTAGTCCGGCAGCACCGCGTCGACCTTGCCCTGTTGCTTGAGGAAGGTGGCGGTATCGGTCAGCGCCTTGGTGGTCGGTGCGCCCAGGGCGTTGGCCTGGTCGGCGGCCAGCGGGTAGACGTTGCCTTCCAGCAGCACCGGGATGTCGCTGGCCTTGGCACCGGACAGCTTGACCAGCTTGGCCACGTTGTCCTGGTTGGCGAGCCAGGCTTTTGGGTCCTTGCGGTAGTCGGCGTAGGCGTCGAGGGTGACCTTGGCGAAGGCCTTGACCACATCGGGGTGCTTGTCGGCGAAGTCCTTGCGCACGATCCAGGCGTCGAAGGTCGGCGCGCCTTGTTCGGCCAGTTGGCCCGAGGTGATCAGCACCTTGCCGTTTTCCTTGGCCACGCCCAGGGCCGGGTCCCAGACGTAGGTGGCGTCGATGTCGCCGCGCTTCCAGGCGGCGATGATCGCCGGTGGCGCGAGGTTGAGGATCTGCACCTTGGAGGGGTCGATGTTCCAGCCCTTGAGCGCCGCCAGCAGGCTGTAGTGGCCGGTGGAAACGAACGGCACGGCGACTTTCTTGCCGACCAGGTCTTGCGGCGTCTTGATGCTGTCACGCGCGACCAGCGCTTCACCTGCACCGATCTGGGTGGCGATGAGGAAGGTTTCCACTGGTAGCTTGCGGGTGGCCGCTGCTGCCAGCGGGCTGGAACCGAGGTAGCCGATCTGCACGTCGCCGCTGGCGACCGCGGTGATCACATCGGCGCCGTTGTCGAACTTGCGCCAGGCGATGTCGGCCTTGCTGGCCTTTTCGTAGGCGCCATCGACCTGGGCCACCTTGGCCGGGTCGACGGTGGTCTGGTAGGCGACCGTGAGGTCGGCGGCCTGGGCCAACCAGCTGGTGCTGGCGAGAGTCAGGGCGGCGAACAGGCGCAGCGGGGCATGCGGGATCATGGTGAACCTCTCGTCAGGCAATCGATGTGATGGATGGCGAGAAGACTAGATGATCTAAGAAATCGAAAATAAATAACTTTTTCGCATTAGCTTAGGAGCCAAATGCTTTAACGCGCCTTGCCTGGGAAATGCCCACTGGCGGAACACCGGTGCGCTGCTAGTCTTTGTCCCCTCGTCAGGGGTGGTTGACGGGTAACCGGTCGGCAAACGTTTGCAAATAACCTAAAGGTATGATTGACGGGGTCGATACAACTTTTTGCAGTAAAGGTTTCACCTATATTCCGTAAAAATCTTACTAATTCATAAAACGGTCATTTTGGATTTATAGGATTGTCATTATCCTGTAGCGCAGGTTGCGTCCTTAGACCAAAGTCGCGAAACGTTCAGAAACGATTGACTTATTGGTCACGCTTTGGGACTAAATCGCCCATCCACGGTGAGCGGGGCAGAAGACTCCGCCGCCAGAGATACACAAGAATTAGAACGTAGAGGAGCAAAACATGTACAAGTCCAGCCTGGCCGTGGCCGTGGCACTGGGGGTCATCGCCCAAACTGCAGGCGCTGCCGGTTTCGTTGAAGACAGCAAACTGGCGCTGAGCTCGCGCACCATGTACTTCAACAACGACACCCGCGAAGGTGGCGTCAACGACAACCGTGAATCGGGTCAGGGCTTCAAGCTCGACTACATTTCCGGCTTCACCCAAGGTACCGTTGGCTTCGGCGTCGACGCTCAGGCGCTGTGGGGCATCCACCTCGACGGCGGCAAGGGCAAGCACCCTGATAACAGCAGCTTCTTCCCGAGCGCACACGACAAGTCGGCAGAAAGCCAATGGGCTCGCCTGGGCGCCAACGCCAAGGCACGCTTCTCCAAGACCGAAGCGCACTTCGGTAGCGCCCTGGCACCGAACCTGCCGATCCTGGTTTCCAACGATGGTCGTCTGCTGCCGCAGACCTTCGAGGGTGGCACCATCCAGTCGAAGGAAATCGACAACCTGACCATCAACGCCGGTCAGCTGACCCACGCCATGGGTCGCGCCTCGAGCAACCGTACCGGTCTGTCCGTGGCTGGCGCTACTGCAGAAAGCAACAAGTTCCGCTACGGCGGCCTGGACTACAAGCTCACTCCAGACCTGACCCTGCAGTACTACTACTCGAACCTGGAAGACTTCTACAAGCAGCACTTCCTGGGTGCGACTCACGTCTTCAAGATTTCTGACAACCAGTCGTTCAAGACCGACCTGCGCTACTTCGACAGCAGCAGCGACGGCAAGAACGGCAACGACAGCACCTACAACTTCAACAACAACGGCGGCTACGCCAAGCACCTTGGCGAGATCGACAACAAGACCTGGTCGGCGATGTTCACCTATACCCTGGGTGGCCACTCGTTCCTGGTCGGTCGCCAGCAAGTCGGTGACGACGGTGGCTTCGTGTGGCTGGGCCAGGGCAGCCTGGTCAATGACAACGGCAGCTCCGAAGGCGCAGGTGGCTCCAGCTTCTACCTGTTCACCGACAGCATGATCAACCAGTTCGCCCGTGCGGGTGAGAACACCAACTTCGGCCAGTACGCCTATGACTTCGCTGCCCTGGGTGTCCCAGGTCTGAAAGCATCGGTTGCCTACCTGCGTGGTGACGACATTCGCTACCGCAGCGGCCACGGTACCTACAACGAGTGGGAGCGTGACGCGCGTATCGACTACACCATCCAGGACGGCACCCTCAAAGGCCTGGGCTTCAGCCTGCGTCAAGGTGTCTACCGTGGTAGCGGTGGCTCGACCAGCGAGTTCACCAAAGACCAGGATCAGGCTCGCTTCATCGTGAACTACACTTACGCCTTCATGTAAGTCGTAGCCACACAGAAAGCCTCGCCTAGTGCGAGGCTTTTTTGTGCCTGCCATTCGGTATGCAATAAGGTTATAAATAAATCAGTATTTATTCTTTTTGTTTTTATTCGGATGCAGGCACATTGAACCCCACAAGGCCAGAACACAGCACAGGAGCCGCACCCCATGAGCCTCAAACTCGGCGACATCGCCCCTGATTTCGAACAGGATTCCAGCGAAGGCAAGATCCGTTTCCACGAATGGCTGGGCAATAGCTGGGGTGTGCTGTTCTCCCACCCGGCCGACTTCACCCCGGTGTGCACCACCGAGCTGGGCCTGACCGCCAAGCTCAAGGGCGACTTCGCCAAGCGCGGCGTCAAGGCCATCGCGCTTTCGGTCGACCCGGTCGACTCGCACCACAAGTGGATCGAGGACATCAACGAGACCCAGAACACCGTGGTCAACTTCCCGATCATCGCCGACGCCGACCGCAAGGTGTCCGACCTGTACGACCTGATTCACCCCAACGCCAGCGACACCCTGACCGTGCGCTCGCTGTTCGTCATCGACCCGAACAAGAAGGTGCGCCTGACCATCACCTATCCGGCCAGTACCGGGCGCAACTTCAACGAGATCCTGCGGGTGATCGACTCGCTGCAACTGACCGACACCCACAAGGTCGCCACGCCAGGCAACTGGCAGGACGGCGACGAGGTGGTGATCGTGCCTTCGCTCAAGGACGAGGACGAGATCAAGCAGCGCTTCCCCAAAGGTTATCGGGCGGTCAAGCCGTACCTGCGGCTGACCCCGCAACCCAATCGCTAAAGAATTCCTCGTTGCATTGCTCTTAGCCATAGCAGGGATATTCGGGCCGTTTCGACGGCCCTTTTTTATGCCTGCAACAAGCGCGAGCGATAAATGCAAAATGGAATAAACAAATGAAAAAATATGATTTCTAGATATATAAAAACATTGGTACTGTCACTTCCACAGATCCTCTGATCCCGTCCTACCGCTGTATCACCTTACTCGCCCGCCAACGAGGCAAGCAGGTGCAACCCGAACCCAATCGCACAGGAGAGCGCCATGCGCACAGTCTTCTTGCGTCGTGGTCTGGTCGCCCTGTTTGCGGCGGCTGTGTCCTTCGGCGCCATTACCCAAGCCCAGGCCGAGAGCCTGCGCATCGGTTACCAGAAATACGGCACCCTGGTGCTGCTCAAGGCCAAGGGCACGCTGGAGAAGCGCCTGGCCGAGCAGGGCGTGCAGGTGCAGTGGACCGAATTCCCAGGTGGCCCGCAGCTGCTCGAAGGCCTGAACGTCGGCTCCATCGATTTTGGCGTCACCGGCGAAACCCCACCCGTGTTCGCCCAGGCCGCCGGTGCCGACCTGCTCTATGTGGCCTACGAGCCGCCTGCGCCGCACAGCGAAGCCATCCTCGTGCCCAAGGGCTCGCCGATCCAGTCGGTGAAAGAGCTCAAGGGGAAGAAAGTCGCCCTCAACAAAGGCTCCAACGTCCATTACCTGCTGGTCCGCGCCTTGCAGGACGCCGGCCTTCAGTACAGCGATATCCAGCCGGTGTACCTGCCGCCCGCCGATGCCCGCGCCGCCTTCGAGCGTGGCAGCGTCGATGCCTGGGTGATCTGGGACCCGTACCAGGCCGCCGCCGAGCAGCAGCTGCAGGCCCGGACCCTGCGTGATGGCAAGGGCCTGGTCGACAACCACCAGTTCTACCTGGCCACCCGCAACTACGCGACCCAGCACCCGGCGGTGATCAACACCTTGATCGAAGAAGTGCGCGCCGTGGGCCAATGGTCCCAGGCCAACCCGCAGCAGGTCACCGACCAGGTTGCGCCGCTGCTCGGCCTGCCCGCCGAGATCACCCTGACCTCGGTCAAGCGCCAAGGCTACGGTGCCAGCCCGCTGACCCCCGAGGTCGTGGCTTCGCAACAGAAAATCGCCGACACCTTCACGGCGCTCAAGCTGATTCCCAAGGCGCTGAGCATCAAGGACGTGATCTGGACACCCCCGGCCAAGGTCGCCAGCGCGCCTTGATCGATCAGCCTGCGCCGGGGCGCCGCCCCGGCTTGAGCCACCCCTGAGGAGACAACTCCAATGAGCCTTAACATTTTCTGGTTCCTCCCAACCCACGGTGACGGCAAGTACCTGGGCACTTCCGACGGCGCCCGCGCGGTCGACCACGGCTACCTGCAGCAGATCGCCCAGGCCGCCGACCGCCTGGGCTTCGGCGGGGTGCTGATCCCCACCGGGCGCTCTTGCGAGGATTCCTGGCTGGTGGCCGCATCGCTGATCCCGGTGACCCAGCGCCTGAAGTTCCTGGTCGCCCTGCGCCCGGGCATCATTTCGCCGACCGTGGCTGCGCGCCAGGCGGCAACCCTGGACCGCCTGTCCAACGGCCGTGCACTGTTCAACCTGGTGACCGGCGGCGACCCGGACGAGCTGGCCGGTGACGGCCTGCACCTGAACCACCAGGAACGCTACGAAGCCTCGGTCGAGTTCACCCGCATCTGGCGCAAGGTGCTGGAAGGCGAGAACGTCGACTACGACGGCAAGCACATCCAAGTGAAGGGCGCCAAGCTGCTCTACCCACCGATCCAACAGCCGCGCCCGCCGCTGTACTTCGGTGGCTCGTCCGAAGCCGCCCAGGACCTGGCTGCCGAGCAGGTCGAGCTGTACCTGACCTGGGGCGAGCCGCCTGCTGCCGTTGCCGAAAAAATCGCCCAGGTGCGTGAGAAAGCCGCTGCCCAGGGCCGTGAAGTGCGCTTTGGCATCCGCCTGCACGTGATCGTGCGGGAAACCAACGAAGAAGCCTGGGCCGCAGCCGACCGCCTGATCTCGCACCTGGACGACGACACCATCGCCCGCGCCCAGGCCTCGCTTGCGCGCTTCGACTCGGTGGGCCAGCAGCGCATGGCTGCCCTGCACGGTGGCAACCGCGACAACCTGGAAGTCAGCCCCAACCTGTGGGCCGGTGTCGGCCTGGTACGCGGCGGCGCCGGTACTGCACTGGTCGGCGATGGCCCGACCGTGGCGGCGCGGGTCAAGGAATATGCCGAGCTGGGCATCGATACCTTCATCTTCTCCGGCTACCCGCACCTGGAAGAGTCCTACCGCGTTGCCGAGCTGTTGTTCCCGCACCTCGACGTGCAACGCCCGGAGCAGCCGAAAAGCGGCGGCTACGTGAGCCCGTTCGGCGAGATGGTGGCCAACGACATCCTGCCCAAGTCCGTGTCGCAGAGCTGAGGACCGGGCCATGAGTCGTGCAACGTCCTCCACCCTGACCCAGCGCCTGGCGCCGTGGGCACTGCCGCTGGCACTGCTGGCGGTGTGGCAGCTGGCGGTCAGCGCAGGCTGGCTGTCGACGCGCATCCTGCCAGCGCCCAGCGCGGTGGTCAGCGCCGGTGTCGAGCTGGTACGCAGCGGTGAAATCTGGACCCACCTGGCCATCAGCGGCTGGCGTGCCGGCCTGGGCTTTCTGATCGGTGGCAGCATCGGCCTGGTGCTGGGCTTCATCACCGGCCTGTCGAACTGGGGCGAACGCCTGCTCGACAGCTCGGTGCAGATGATCCGCAACGTGCCGCACCTGGCGCTGATCCCGCTGGTGATCCTGTGGTTCGGTATCGACGAGTCGGCGAAGATCTTCCTGGTCGCGCTGGGCACGCTGTTCCCGATCTACCTGAACACCTACCACGGCATCCGCAACGTCGACCCGGCGCTGGTGGAGATGGCGCGCAGCTATGGCCTGTCGGGCTTCGGCCTGTTCCGCCAGGTGATCCTGCCGGGCGCGCTGCCGTCGATCCTGGTCGGGGTGCGCTTCGCCCTGGGCTTCATGTGGCTGACCCTGATCGTGGCCGAGACCATTTCGGCCAACTCCGGCATCGGCTACCTGGCGATGAACGCCCGAGAATTCCTGCAGACCGACGTGGTGGTGCTGGCGATCGTCCTCTACGCCGTGCTCGGTAAGCTCGCCGACCTCGCCGCTCGCGGCCTGGAGCGTGTGTGGCTGCGCTGGCACCCGGCCTACCAAGTGGCCAAGAAGGAGGGCGCATGACCGTGCTCAAGGAACAACCGCCACGCTTGCTGCGGGGCATCCCGCTGGCCGCCAACGGCCTGCGCAAGACCTTCGGCCAGCGTGAAGTGCTGCGTGGCATCGACCTGCACATCCCGGCCGGCCAGTTCGTTGCCATCGTCGGGCGCAGCGGCTGCGGCAAGAGCACCTTGCTGCGCCTCTTGGCCGGGCTCGACCAGCCCAGCGCCGGCGAACTGCTGGCAGGCCCGGCACCGCTGGCCGATGCCCGCGAGGACACCCGGCTGATGTTCCAGGATGCACGCCTGCTGCCCTGGAAGAAGGTGATCGACAACGTCGGCCTGGGCCTGCGTGGCCACTGGCGGCAACGCGCGCTGGATGCCCTGGAGGCGGTCGGCCTGGCTGACCGTGCCAATGAATGGCCAGCGGCGTTGTCCGGTGGCCAGAAACAGCGCGTGGCCCTGGCCCGCGCACTGATCCACCAGCCGCGCCTGCTGCTGGACGAGCCACTGGGCGCGCTGGATGCGCTGACCCGTATCGAGATGCAGCAACTGATCGAACGCCTGTGGCGTCAGCACGGCTTCACCGTGCTGCTGGTGACCCACGACGTCAATGAAGCCGTCGCGGTGGCCGACCGGGTGATCCTGATCGAGGACGGCGAAGTCGGCCTGGACCTCACTGTCGAGCTGGCAAGGCCCAGGGCGCGTGGTTCGCACCGCCTGGCCGCGCTGGAAAGCGAAGTGCTCAACCGCGTTCTGTCGGCCCCGGGCACACCGCCCGAGCCGGACCCTGTAGCCCCTTTGCCCACGCAACTGCGTTGGGCGCACTGACGACTCACTTACCAGACTGAAGCCAAAGAGAAGGAATCAAGCCATGACTATCAAAGCGATCAACGTCCGTAACCAGTTCAAAGGCACCGTGAAAGAAATCCTCGAAGGCCCGGTGCTGTCGGAAATCGACGTGCAGACGGCCTCGGGCATCGTGACGTCGGTGATTACCACGCGTTCGGTGAAAGAGCTGGAGCTGCAGGTGGGCAGTGAAGTGATTGCCTTCGTGAAATCGACTGAAGTTTCTATCGCCAAGCTGTGATTCTGGCGTTGAAGGGGGCTGCTCTGCAGCCCTTCGCGGGGCAAGCCCGCTCCCACAGGTACCGCGCAAGGTTTCAAGCCAGCGGGGTATCTGTGGGAGCGGGCTTGCCCCGCGAAGGGACGCAAAGCGGCCCCAACGATTTCTGGCCTAGCGCTTGGCCAGAAACGGCGGCAGATACAACCCCAGGTACGCCTCGAACACCCGCTTGCCTTCCTCGGCCATGCGCGGGGTGATCTGCTCATGCAGCTGCACCGAGCGCGCATACACGCGGTCGCTCAGCTCCATGGCCAAGGCAAACACATCCACATCGCCAGGCATCACCGGCAGCTTGAAATGCTGGTCGAACAGCTTGTGCATCAAGTCGCCCAGTTCCATGTCGTGCTGCCGGTCGGCCTGCACCACCTCGCTCAGCCCGTGCTGCGCCAGAATCAGCTGCCGCGCCGCAGCGTCCTCGTTGTAGATGGCCAGCATGCGCTGCTCGATCAGGCGGGATAGCTCATGCCAGGTATCGAATGCACTGCTGTCGATCGGCGCGCGCAGCGCTTCGCGAAAGGCCCGGTGCACATCGGCGGTCAGCGCTTCGAGCAAGGCCGGCACGCTGGCGAAGAAGTGGTACACCGACGAAGGCGGAATCTGCGCCCGCTCGGCCACGCTGTAGATCGACAACGCCGCCACCCCTTGCCCGGCCAGCAGCTCGCGCGCGGCCGCCAGGATAGCTTCGATCCTGGCCTGGCTGCTGGCGCGTGGCTTGCGTGGGGTGGGGCTGCGGGTCATCAGTTGCTGATCGCCAGGATGCTGGCCTGGTACGCACCGACGAACAGGTCGAAGTCGCCGACCTCCTGTTGCTCCAGGCGCGACTGCTCGGCCAGCGAGTCGCGGGCCAGGGTCTCGTAGGCCTGCTGGCGCTCGGCGGGCAGCGGCTGCTCGCGGAAGGTTTCGGCATGGATGCGGCTTTGGCGCAGGGAGAACTGCACGAAGTTTTCGTCATGCTCGGTCATGCGCGCCAGGACCTGCGCCGACGGCGTCAGCGAGGCGTCGTCGACCTTGGCCTGCTGCTCTTCCAACGCCTTGGCGTGTTCATCACCGCCGTGGGCGCGGTCGAGCAGGTCGGCCAGCTGGCCGATGCGCCCGATCAGCTCGGTGGCCCAGGCCTTGAGCGTGATCGGCTGGCCATCGCGGTGAAGCTCCAGGCCTGGGCGACGGCCTTCCTTGACCACGGTGAGGAAGTTGCTGGTGCACTGGCTGCATTCGCCGTTGTCCAGCTGCGGGCTTTCTTCCAGTGCGCAGAACAGCAGGAACGCATCGAGGAAGCGGGCCTCGGTCAGGTCGATGCCCACCGGCAGGAACGGGTTGATGTCCAGGCAGCGCACTTCCACATACTGCACGCCGCGCGAGGTCAGGGCCTGGATCGGCCGCTCGCCGGTGTAGGTGACACGCTTGGGGCGGATGTTCGAGTAGTACTCGTTCTCGATCTGCAGGATGTTGGTGTTCAGTTGCACCCATTCGCCATCCACATGGGTGCCGATCTCGACATAGGGCGGGTAGGGCGTGCCGACGGCCTTGCGCAGGCTGTCGGTATAGCTGTCGAGGTTGTTGTAGCAAGGCGTGAGGCCCGCCTGGGCGTTGCTCTGGTAACCCAGGTCGCTCATGCGCAGGCTGGTGGCGTAGGGCAGGAACAGGGTTTCGCCATCGAGCTCTTCGAGCTGGTGCGGGCGGCCACGCAGGAAGCCTTTGTCCAGTGCCGGCGAGGCGCCGAACAGGTACATCAGCAACCAGCTGTAGCGGCGGAAGTTGCGGATCAGCGCAATGTAGGCCGAGGACTGGTAATCGCGGTCGCTTTCGCTGCTGCCTTCGGCGTCGCGCAGCAGGGGCCACAGCGCTTCGGGCAGCGAGAAGTTGTAGTGGATGCCGGCGATGCACTGCATGGTGCGGCCGTAACGCAGGGCCAGGCCCTTGCGGTAGACGTGCTTGAGCTTGCCGATATTGGAGGTGCCGTACTCGGCGATCGGGATGTCCTCCTCGGCCGGCAGCGTGCACGGCATCGACGGGCTCCACAGGTATTCGTCGGCGAGCTTGCTGTAGACGAAGCGGTGGGTCTGTTCGAGGCTCTCGAGCACCTTGGCCGGGTCTGCCAGGGCTGGGGTGATGAACTCCAGCAGCGACTCGGAATAATCGGTGGTGATCTGCTCGTTGGTCAGCGCCGAACCCAGCGCTTCGGGGTGTGGGGTCTGGGCCAGGCGACCTTCATCGGTCACACGCAGGCATTCGCGCTCAATACCGTGCAGGCACTGCTCGAGCAGGGGGAGATTGGCGCCGAGCAGGCTCAGGCGGCGGTTGAGGAGGTCGCTCAAGATGGATTCCTTCACGCGTCAGTCGCCCCAATATGGGGGTAGAGATAACGGTCTACAAGGGTAGGAACAAAGGAACTGGCGTTGTCGCCTGGTTTACGCGGTTCCGGCAGTGCCAGCGCACTGCCGGAAAATACCGCAGATACCCCTTGGTGAGCTAGAGAACCGCGAAGGTTCCTTGCGCTTTTGCCACCAGTTTGTCGCCTTGGACTACGTCGGCGTCGACCACCAGGGTGCGGCGCCCGGCGTGCAGCACGCGGGCGGTGCACAGCACTTCACCGTCGCTGACGGCGCGCAGGTAGTTGATCTTGCACTCGATGGTCACGCTCTGCTGGTCGAAGCCATGGCTGGGCGAGCAGGCCAGGCCCATGGCGATGTCCACCAGGCTGAAGATCGCCCCGCCGTGCAGCTTCTGGCCGCGGTTGCGCAAGTGCGGCTCGAGCGCCAGGGCCACCTCGGCAACGCCTGTGTCCAGGCGTTGCACGCGGCAGCCAAGCAGCTGGCTGTAGGCGCTTTCGACCAGTTCCTTGGGGATTTCCATCATTTCTTCTTCAGTTGCTTGGCGTTGGCGAACAGCGCCGCCATGGCATTGTTGGCCGGGGCTGCGGTGGCCGTTTCACGCTGGCGCGGGGCCTGCTGCGGGCGGTTGCCGCCATTGCCACGGTTGCCGCCGCGGTTGCCTTCGACCTTCTCGCCCGGCGTGTCGCTCATGCGCATGGACAGGCCGACGCGCTTGCGCGGGATGTCCACTTCCATGACCTTGACCTTGACCACGTCGCCGGCCTTGACCGCTTCGCGCGGGTCCTTGACGAACTTCTCCGACAGCGCCGAGATGTGCACCAGGCCGTCCTGGTGCACGCCGATGTCGACGAAGGCACCGAAGTTGGTGACGTTGGTGACCACGCCTTCGAGGATCATGCCCGGCTCCAGGTCCTTGAGGTCCTCGACGCCGTCCTGGAAGGTGGCGGTCTTGAACTCGGGGCGTGGGTCGCGGCCGGGTTTGTCCAGTTCCTGGAGGATGTCGGTGACGGTCGGCAGGCCGAAGGTTTCGTCGGTGAAGCGCTTGGGGTCGAGGCGCTTGAGGAAGCCGCTGTCGCCGATCAGCGAGCGGATGTCGCGGTCGGTATCGGCAGCGATGCGCTTGACCAGCGGGTAGGCCTCAGGGTGCACGGCCGAGGCATCGAGCGGGTTGTCGCCGTTCATGACGCGCAGGAAGCCTGCGGCCTGCTCGTAGGTTTTTTCGCCCAGGCGGCTGACTTTCTTGAGCGCGGCGCGGGTGGCGAACGGGCCATTGGCATCGCGGTGGGCGACGATGTTCTGCGCCAGGGACGCATTGAGGCCGGAGATGCGGGTCAGCAGCGCCACCGAGGCGGTGTTGACGTCCACGCCCACGGCGTTCACGCAGTCCTCGACCACGGCGTCCAGGCCGCGGGCCAGCTTCAGCTGGGACAGGTCGTGCTGGTACTGGCCGACACCGATGGATTTCGGGTCGATCTTCACCAGTTCGGCGAGCGGGTCCTGCAGGCGACGGGCGATCGACACCGCGCCGCGGATCGACACGTCCAGGTCCGGGAATTCGCGGGCGGCCAGCTCCGAGGCCGAATACACCGAGGCGCCGGCTTCCGAGACCATGACCTTGGTGATCTTCAGGGCCGGGTATTTTTTCACCAGCTCGCCCACCAGCTTGTCGCTTTCACGGCTGGCGGTGCCGTTGCCGATGGCGATCAGCTCCACCGAGTGCTTGGCGCACAGGGCAGCGAGGATGGAGAGGGTGCGGTCCCAGTCGTTCTTCGGCGCATGCGGGTAGACCGTGGTGTGGTCCAGCAGCTTGCCGGTGGCATCGACCACGGCGACCTTGCAGCCGGTACGCAGGCCCGGGTCGAAGCCCAGGGTGGCGCGCGGGCCGGCCGGGGCGGCCAGCAGCAGGTCGTGCAGGTTGTGGGCGAAGACGTTGATCGCCTCGCCTTCGGCGTTGTCGCGCAGCTCGCCGAACAGGTCGGTTTCCAGGTGGGTGTAGAGCTTGACCTTCCAGGTCCAGCGCACCACTTCGCCCAGCCATTTGTCGGCCGGGCGGTTGTGGTTTGCCAGGCCGAAGTGGCTGGCGATCATCACCTCGCACGGGTGCAGGGTGCCTGGCAGCTCCTCGCCGACCTTCAGCGATGCGCTCAGCACGCCTTCGTTGCGCCCGCGGAAAATCGCCAGGGCGCGGTGCGACGGGGCGTTGCGCAGCAGTTCGTCATGGGCGAAGTAGTCGCGGAACTTGGCGCCTTCCTCTTCCTTGCCGGCCACCACGCGGGCGCTGAGCACGGCTTCGTGCTTGAGGAAGTTGCGCAGCTTGTCGAGCAGCGCGGCGTCTTCGGCGAAGCGCTCCATGAGGATGTACTTGGCGCCTTCCAGCGCGGCCTTCACGTCGGCCACGCCCTTGTCGGCGTCGACGAAGCGCGCGGCTTCGCTTTCCGGGGCCAGCTGCGGGTCGTTGAACAGGCCGTCGGCCAGCTCGCCGAGGCCGGCTTCCAGGGCGATCTGGCCCTTGGTGCGGCGCTTTTGCTTGTACGGCAGGTAAAGGTCTTCGAGGCGGGTCTTGGTGTCGGCCAGCTTGATCTCGCGGGCCAGCTCCGGGGTCAGCTTGCCCTGCTCCTCGATGCTGGACAGGATGCTGGCGCGGCGCTCGTCGAGTTCGCGCAGGTAGCGCAGGCGCTCTTCCAGGTGGCGCAGCTGGGTGTCGTCCAGGCTGCCGGTCACTTCCTTGCGGTAGCGGGCGATGAAGGGCACGGTCGAGCCTTCGTCCAACAAGCCCACGGCCGCTTCGACCTGCTGCGGGCGAACGCCCAGTTCCTCGGCGATACGGCTGTTGATGCTGTCCATGTAAACCACCTGGCAAGGATTGAAAGCCGCGCATTATACCCATCGAAAAGGCCTTGCGGTGATGGCGCCCGGCCAGTGTCGATGGCCAGGAAGTGGCGCCAGGGGAAAAATCTGCTAACAATGCTCACGGCACGCAGGGTAATGGCTACGCCATAATGCGCGGCGATATCAGAGGAGTTATTCATGACTGGCACCCCCAACACCGCTGAAGGTGACAAGATTCTCATCGTCGACGACGATCCCGGGCTCAGCAGCCTGCTGGAACGTTTCTTCACCAGCAAGGGCTATCGCGCCCGCGCGGTGCCCAACACCGAACAGATGGACCGCCTGCTGCAGCGCGAGGTGTTCAACCTGGTGGTGCTCGACCTGATGCTCCCGGGTGAAGACGGCCTGTCCGCGTGCAAGCGCCTGCGCCAGTCGAACAACCAGATCCCGATCATCATGCTCACCGCCAAGGGCGACGAGCTCAGCCGCATCAAGGGGCTGGAGCTGGGCGCCGACGATTACCTGGGCAAGCCGTTCAACCCGGACGAGCTGATGGCCCGGGTCAAGGCCGTGCTGCGTCGCCAGGCCCCGAGCGTGCCGGGCGCCCCGGGCAGCGAGGACGAGTCGGTCACCTTCGGCGACTACGAGCTGTCGCTGGCCACCCGCGAGCTCAAGCGCGGTGACGAAGTGCACATGCTCACCACCGGCGAATTCGCCGTGCTCAAGGCGCTGGTCATGCATGCCCGCGAGCCGCTGACCCGCGACAAGCTGATGAACCTGGCCCGTGGCCGCGAGTGGGACGCCCTGGAGCGCTCCATCGACGTGCAGATTTCGCGCCTGCGCCGCATGATCGAGCCAGACCCGTCCAAGCCACGCTATATCCAGACGGTCTGGGGCGTGGGCTACGTGTTCGTTCCAGACGGAAACGCTGGTAAATGATGCTGCGCCGTCAATGAAAACACCGCTTTGGTTCCCGCAGAGTTTCTTTGCTCGCACCCTGTGGCTGGTACTGATCGTCGTCCTGTTCTCCAAGGCGTTGACCCTGGTCTACCTGCTGATGAACGAGGACGTGCTGGTCGATCGCCAGTACAGCCACGGCGTGGCGCTGACCTTGCGCGCCTACTGGGCCGCCGATGAAGAAAACCGCGACAAGATCGCCGAGGCGGCCGGCCTTATTCGGGTAACCGGCTCGGGTGTGCCCGAAGGTGAGCAGCACTGGCCGTACAGCGAAATCTACCAGCGCCAGATGCAGGCCGAACTGGGTGAAGACACCGAAGTGCGCCTGCGCATCCACGCGCCGCCGGCGCTGTGGGTCAATGCCCCGAGCCTGGGCCCGGGCTGGCTGAAAGTACCGCTGTATCCTCATCCGCTGCGCGGGCAGAAGATCTGGAACGTGCTGGGCTGGTTCCTGGCCATCGGCCTGTTGTCCACCGCCTCGGCATGGATCTTCGTGCGTCAGCTCAACCAGCCGCTCAAGCGCCTGGTGTTCGCCGCTCGCCAGCTTGGCCAGGGGCGCAGCGTGCGCCTGCCGATCAGCGATACGCCCAGCGAGATGACCGAGGTGTACCGGGCGTTCAACCAGATGGCCGAAGATGTCGAGCAGGCCGGGCGCGAGCGCGAGCTGATGCTGGCGGGGGTTTCCCACGATTTGCGCACGCCGCTGACACGCTTGCGCCTGTCGTTGTCGTTGCTGGACAGCGACAACGAGCTGAGCGATGACATGGTGCGCGACATCGAGGACATGGACGCCATCCTCGACCAGTTCCTGGCGTTCATCCGCGATGGCCGTGACGAACCGGTGGAAGAAGTCGACCTTGCCGACCTGGTGCGTGAAGTGGTGGCGCCCTACAACCAGCCCCACGAGCGCGTGCGCTTGTGCCTGGAGCCGATCCCGCCATTCCCGCTGCGCCGGGTGTCGCTCAAGCGCATGCTGGGCAACCTGATCGGCAACGCCTTGCACCATGCGGGCAAGGGCGTGGAGGTGGCTGCCTATGTGTCGGGTGACGAGAGTGCGCCGTATGTGGTGCTGAGCGTGCTTGACCGGGGCGCCGGGATCGACGAGTCGGAGCTGGAGACCATCTTCAACCCGTTCATTCGCGGGGACCGTGCCCGGGGTGGCAAAGGCACCGGGCTGGGCTTGGCGATCGTCAAGCGGATCGCGGCGCAGCATGGCGGCAATGTCGAGTTGCGCAACCGCTCCGGCGGCGGGATCGAGGCGCGGGTGAGGTTGCCGTTGGGGCTGTTGCTGCCGCGCAATGCTGTGTGATTCTCGCTGGCCCTATCGCCGGCAAGCCGGCTCCCACAGGTACACCACAATTCTCTGAATCTGTGGCGAACCTGTGGGAGCCGGCTTGCCGGCGATTAGGGCCGGTACAGGCTTGAATCAACCTTTGCCCTTGGTCCGGGTCTGGTTCGGCCCACCATTCTTCTCCAGATGCTCGATGATCATGCCGGCAACGTTCTTGCCGGTGGTCACTTCGATGCCTTCGAGCCCCGGCGAAGAGTTCACCTCCATCACCAGCGGCCCATGGTTGGAGCGCAGGATATCCACACCCGCCACGCTCAAGCCCATCACCTTGGCCGCACGAATGGCCGTAATCCGCTCTTCAGGCGTGATCTTGATCAGGCTGGCAACGCCACCACGATGCAGGTTGGAGCGGAATTCGCCTGGCTTGGCCTGGCGCTTCATCGAGGCAATCACCTTGTCGCCCACCACGAAGCAGCGAATGTCGGCGCCGCCGGCCTCCTTGATGTACTCCTGAACCATGATGTTCTGCTTCAGGCCCATGAACGCCTCGATCACCGATTCTGCCGCCTGGGTGGTCTCGCACAGCACCACACCGATGCCTTGGGTGCCTTCGAGCACCTTGATCACCAGGGGCGCGCCATTGACCATCTGGATCAGGTCGGGGATGTCGTCCGGCGAGTGAGCGAAACCGGTAATCGGCAGGCCGATGCCGCGGCGCGATAGCAGCTGCAGCGAGCGCAGCTTGTCACGGGAGCGGGCGATGGCCACCGACTCGTTGAGCGGGTACACACCCATCATCTCGAACTGGCGCAAGACCGCGCAGCCGTAGAAGGTCACCGAGGCGCCAATGCGCGGGATCACCGCATCGAACCCCTCCAGCGGCTTGCCGCGGTAGTGGATCTGCGGCTTGTGGCTGGCGATGTTCATGTAGGCACGCAGGGTATCGATCACTACCATTTCGTGGCCACGCTGGGTACCGGCTTCGACCAGGCGGCGGGTGGAATACAGACGCGGATTGCGCGACAGCACAGCGATCTTCATGCAGCACCTGTGACAGGGGAAAGGGTGGCCGCGAGGGCCGGTTTGTCTTGAACGTACTTCAGGCCCGGGTTGACCACCAACTGGCCGTGGATCAGCGCCTTGGAGCCGAGCAGCAGGCGGTAGCGCATGTTCTTGCGGCAGGCCAGGGTGAATTCGACCTCCCACACCCGGTCGCCCAGCGCCAGCGGCGTGCGGATGACGTAGCGGGTCTGGGCATGGCCGTTGGAGCTCTTGATGGTCTTCATGGTGACCAGCGGCGCCTCGCAGCGGCGGTGGCGCAGCTGCACCATCGAACCCAGGTGAGCGGTGAAACGCACCCAGGCCTGGCCGTCGCGTTCGAATGTCTCGACCTCGGTGGCATGCAGGCTGGAGGTACTGGCGCCGGTGTCGATCTTGGCGCGCAGGCCCGCCACGCCGAGGCCGGGCAGCGCGACCCACTCGCGCAGGCCGATCACAGTCAGATGGTCAAATGTCTTCACGAAGCACACCCTGCGAATGAGGTGGTGAACTGTAAGCACGCCGGGGACTTTTTGCATCTGATCGTTACGGTAGTACAGTTCGATGAAAGACAGAATTCGAGGAAACGCTATGGCACAAAAAGCCGAGGACGACGACAAGGTCCGCCTGGACAAATGGCTGTGGGCGGCCCGCTTCTACAAGACGCGCGCGCTGGCCAAGGCGGCGATCGAAAGTGGCAAGGTGCATTGCCGGGGCGAGCGTTGCAAGCCGGGCAAGGAGCCGCGCGTAGGCGACGAGTTCGTGCTTCGCACAGGCTTCGATGAGCGCACGGTGGTGGTCAAGGCGCTGTCGGTGGTGCGCCGGGGCGCGCCCGAGGCGCAGGCGTTGTATGAAGAAACCGAAGAGAGCCTGCGCCGGCGTGAGCAGGCGGCGGAGATGCGCAAGGCTGGCGCCATGGGCATGACCACCGATGGCCGGCCGAACAAGAAGCAGCGGCGGCAGATCCACCAGCTGCATGGCAGCTTTGATTGAGTGGGGCCGCGGGGCGGCCCAATCGCCGGCAAGCCGGCTCCCACAGGGTCTGTAGCTGGGGATAGGGCTGCTGGGCAGCCCTTTGACGATCTAGCGAACCACCGCCAGCCGCCCGATCAACGGCAACTTGGCTGCCAGGGCAAACAGCGGCGCCGTCCAGCGCATCAGCAGGGCACTGCCCTTGGCTGCCAAGGGCGTATGGCAACTCCAGCCCAAGGCCAGCAGTGCCATCAGCAAGCCCCCGATGTAGTCGTCCTGCCCCCAATGGGCACCGGCCACCAGGCGCGGCAGCATGAACAGCACGGCCAGGCCCCAGATCACCAGGTACTGCCCCAGGCGCCGGCTGAACAGGCTCATGAACAGCGCCCAGATCAGCAGCACCGAGGCGTGGTCGCCAGGGAAGCTCTTGCCGGAGCGGTCCTTCAGTTCCCAGGCCTTTTCCAGGTTCGGGTAGTAGTCGCTCAGGTGCACGACGTTGTCGAACACCATCGAAGGGCTCACATGTTGCCAGCCGGCAGCATCCACCCACTTGGAAAACAGCGCGCGAATCACCACTAATAGGATCAGCGTGACGAGGAAGCCGAAAAACGCTTCGCGCACCTGGCTGGCCTTGAACACCCAATTGCCACGGATCAGCACGGTGAGCAGGATCAGGCCGACGACGATGTCGAACGGTCGCAGGCTGCCAAGGGTCCAGATGTAACGCCACAGGGTGTTATCGGCTAACGGCGCATTGAGGCTGTGGAACAGCCATTCGTCGAAAGTCAGGCACAGTATCTGGCCAATGGGCCATAACCAGAAACACAGTAGAGCGATGGGTAGCAGGGTACAGGCTGCCAATGGGCCCCAAGACCACCTTGCTTGGAACAGTGGTCGATTGTCCATAAAATACCTCTATTGCCAACAGGATTCGGAGCGCCTTGTGAGCGCTCTGCCACGGGCTTTCGCAACGTGTCGAAAGCCCGTGTAACCATTTTGTCATCATTTTTCAGATAGCCAAAACCTATGAGCGAATTGCCGGATACCGATTTCACCCAGCGTTTCATCTTCGACGACCGCGATATCCGCGGTGAGTGGGTGGCGCTGGACGACAGCTACGCCGCCGTGTTGGCGCGTCACCAGTACCCGCAGCCAGTGGCGGCGGTGCTCGGCGAGCTGATGGCCGCCACGGCATTGCTGGTGGGCGCGATGAAGTTCGACGGCCTGCTGATTCTCCAGGCGCGTTCGGCAGGGCCGATCCCGCTGCTGATGGTCGAGTGCTCCAGCGAGCGCGAAATCCGCGGCATGGCGCGCTATGAAGCCGAGCAGATCCCGGACGGCGCGACGCTGTCGCAGCTGATGCCCGACGGCCACCTGACCCTGACCATCGACCCGATCAAGGGCCAGCGCTACCAGGGCACCGTGGAACTCGACGGCGCCAACCTGTCCGAGTGCTTCACCAACTACTTCGTTCAGTCGCAGCAGACCAACACCCGCTTCTGGCTCAATGCCGAAGGCGGCAAGGCCCGTGGCCTGCTCCTGCAGCAACTGCCGGTGGACCGCGAGCGCGACGAGGAAGACCGCGAGAACAGCTGGCAGCACGTGGTGGCCCTGGCCAGCACACTCAAGGCCCAGGAGTGGTCCGAAGACAACGAGACCCTGCTGCACCGCCTGTACCACGAAGACGCCGTGCGCCTGTTCGATATCCAGTCGCTGCGCTTCCAGTGCAGCTGCTCGCGCGAACGTTCCGGCAATGCGCTGGTCAGTCTTGGCGAGCACGACGCCAAGCAGCTGGTCGAGGAATGTGGCGGCAAGGTGGAGATCGATTGCCAGTTCTGCAACGAGCGCTATTTCTTCGATGCCAGCGATGTTGCGCAACTCTTTGCAGGTGGCGGCACCGACACGGCCTCAGAAACTCGCCACTGAAACGGTTAATCACAGGTAAATCTCTTGTCTAATTGCGCAAAAGCGCAGTTACGACAGGAGGGGCCTACTTTTTT
>NZ_DJTF01000047.1:4039-4256 GCF_002438125.1 Pseudomonas sp. UBA6315 | reverse complement strand
TGTTCGTGCACACCGGTGCCGGGCGCTACATCTGCGGTGAAGAAACCGCACTGATCAACTCGCTGGAAGGCCGCCGCGCCAACCCGCGCTCCAAGCCGCCCTTCCCTGCCGCCGTTGGCGTGTGGGGCAAGCCGACTTGCGTGAACAACGTCGAGACCCTGTGCAACGTGCCGGCGATCGTCGCCAACGGCAACGACTGGTACAAGTCGCTGGCCCG
>NZ_DJTF01000047.1:0-3866 GCF_002438125.1 Pseudomonas sp. UBA6315 | reverse complement strand
GGCCTGTGGGAACTGCCGTTCGGCGTCACCGCCCGCGAGCTGTTCGAAGACTACGCCGGCGGCATGCGCGATGGCTTCAAGCTCAAGTGCTGGCAGCCAGGCGGCGCCGGTACCGGCTTCCTGCTGCCCGAGCACCTCGACGCGCAGATGTACGCCGGTGGCATCGCCAAGGTCGGCACCCGTATGGGTACGGGCCTGGCCATGGCGGTCGACGACAGCGTCAACATGGTCTCGCTGCTGCGCAACATGGAAGAGTTCTTCGCCCGCGAATCGTGCGGCTGGTGCACCCCCTGCCGTGACGGCCTGCCGTGGAGCGTGAAGATGCTGCGCGCGCTGGAGAAAGGCCAGGGCCGCGCCGAAGACATCGAGACCCTGCTGGGTCTGGTCAACTTCCTCGGCCCAGGCCGTACCTTCTGTGCTCACGCACCGGGTGCCGTCGAGCCATTGGGCAGTGCCATCAAATACTTCCGCTCGGAGTTCGAGGCCGGTGTGGCGCCTGAAAGCGCTGGCACCCTGCGCCCGAACCTGGCGAAACCGATCGTGGTCGGCGCATAACAAGATGAAACACGGGTGGTCCGTGCCACCCGTCAGCCTGCAGGCTGGCCCGAGTGATCGAGGCGAGCCGCAGGCACACCGATTTCCATTAGCCACGCCCGCTCACGCGGGCCAACGAAGAACTTTGAACAATGGCCACTATCCACGTAGACGGCAAAGCGCTCGAAGTCAACGGTGCAGACAACCTGTTACAGGCGTGTCTGTCGCTCGGCCTCGACATCCCCTATTTCTGCTGGCACCCGGCGCTCGGTAGCGTTGGCGCCTGCCGCCAGTGTGCGGTCAAGCAGTACACCGACGAAAACGACACCCGTGGTCGTATCGTCATGTCCTGCATGACCCCTGCCTCCGACGGCACCTGGATTTCCATCGACGATGACGAGTCCAAGGCGTTTCGCGCCAGCGTCGTCGAATGGCTGATGACCAACCACCCGCACGACTGCCCGGTGTGCGAGGAAGGCGGTCACTGCCACCTGCAGGACATGACGGTAATGACCGGCCACAACGAGCGCCGCTACCGTTTCACCAAGCGTACCCACCAGAACCAGGACCTCGGCCCGTTCATCGCCCACGAGATGAACCGCTGCATCGCCTGCTACCGCTGCGTGCGCTACTACAAGGACTATGCCGGTGGTACCGACCTGGGCGTCTACGGCGCCCACGACAACGTGTACTTCGGCCGCGTTGAAGACGGCGTGCTGGAAAGCGAATTCTCCGGCAACCTGACCGAGGTCTGCCCGACCGGTGTGTTCACCGACAAGACCCACTCCGAGCGCTACAACCGCAAGTGGGACATGCAGTTCGCCCCGAGCATCTGCCACGGCTGCTCCAGCGGCTGCAACATCAGCCCGGGCGAGCGCTACGGCGAACTGCGCCGCATCGAGAACCGCTTCAACGGCTCGGTCAACCAGTACTTCCTGTGCGACCGCGGCCGCTTCGGCTATGGCTACGTCAACCGCACCGACCGCCCGCGCCAGCCGTTCCTCGCCGATGGCACCAAGCTGGGCCTGGACGCCGCCCTGGACAAGGCCGCCGACCTGCTGCGCGGCCGCACCATCGTCGGTATCGGCTCGCCACGCGCCAGCCTTGAGAGCAACTACGGCCTGCGTGAGCTGGTCGGTGCCGAGTACTTCTACTCGGGTATCGAAGCCGGCGAACTGGCCCGCGTGCGCCTGGCCCTGAACGTGCTGAACAACAGCCCGCTGCCGGTGCCGACCCTGCGCGACATCGAAGACCACGACGCCGTGTTCGTGCTCGGCGAAGACCTGACCCAGACCGCTGCCCGCGTCGCCCTGGCCGTGCGCCAGGCCACCAAGGGCAAGGCCGAGGCCATGGCCGAATCGATGAAAGTGCAGCCGTGGCTCGACGCCGCGGTGAAGAACATCGGCCAGCACGCGCTGTACCCGCTGTTCATCGCTTCCCTGGCTGAAACCAAGCTCGACGACGTCGCCGAAGAGTGCGTGCACGCCTCCCCGGCCGACCTGGCCCGCATCGGCTTCGCCGTGGCCCACGCCATCGACCCGAGCGCCCCAGCAGTCGCCGGCCTGGACCAGGAAGCGCAAGCCCTGGCCCAGCGCATCGCCGATGCCCTGGTTGCCGCCAAGCGCCCGCTGGTCGTTGCCGGCACCTCGCTGGCCGACCCGGCGCTGATCGAAGCGGCCGCCAACATCGCCAAGGCCCTGAAGCTGCGCGAGAAGAACGGCTCGCTGAGCCTGGTCGTGCCTGAGGCCAACAGCCTGGGCATGGCGATGCTCGGCGGCGAGTCCGTCGATGCCGCGCTGGACGCGGTCATCAGCGGCAAGGCCGACGCCATCGTGGTACTGGAAAACGACCTGTACGCCCGCGTACCGGCCGCCAAGGTCGACGCAGCCCTGGCCGCGGCCAAGGTGGTGATCGTCGCCGACCACTCCAAGACCGCCACCCTGGACCGCGCCCACCTGGTGCTCCCGGCCGCCTCCTTCGCCGAAGGCGACGGTACCCTGGTCAGCCAGGAAGGCCGTGCCCAGCGCTTCTTCCAGGTGTTCGACCCGCAGTACCTGGACAGCAGCATCCAGATCCACGAAGGCTGGCGCTGGATGCACGCCCTGCGTGCCACCCTGCTGAACAAGCCGGTCGACTGGACCCAGCTGGACCACGTCACCAGCGCCTGCGCCGAAGCCGCCCCGCAACTGGCCGGCATCGTCAACGCAGCGCCAAGCGCCGCATTCCGCATCAAGGGCATGAAGCTTGCCCGTGAGCCGCTGCGCTACTCCGGCCGTACCGCCATGCGCGCCAACATCAGCGTGCACGAGCCGCGCACCCCGCAAGACAAGGACACCGCGTTCGCCTTCTCCATGGAAGGCTACTCGGGCTCCGCCGAGCCGCGCCAGCAGGTGCCGTTCGCCTGGTCGCCGGGCTGGAACTCGCCGCAGGCCTGGAACAAGTTCCAGGACGAAGTCGGTGGCCACCTGCGCGCCGGTGACCCGGGCGTGCGCCTGATCGAATCGCAGGGCGACCGCCTGAACTGGTTCAACGCCATCCCGGGCGCCTTCAACCCGGCCCGTGGCACCTGGACCGCGGTACCGTTCTTCCACCTGTTCGGCAGCGAAGAAAGCTCCTCGCGTGCCGCCCCGGTGCAAGAGCGCATCCCGGCTGCCTACGTGGCCCTGGCCAAGTCCGAAGCCGACCGCCTGGGCGTCAACGAGGGTGCCCTGCTGAGCCTGAACGTCGCCGGCGTTTCGCTGCGCCTGCCGCTGCGTATCAATGAAGAACTGGGCGCTGGCCTGGTTGCGTTGCCCAAAGGCCTGGCCGGCATTCCGCCTGCCATCTTCGGTGCATCCGTCGAAGGTCTGCAGGAGGCAGCACAATGAGCTGGTTCACCCCCGAAGTGATCGATGTGATCCTCACCGTGCTGCGGGCCATCGTGGTCCTGCTCGCGGTGGTGGTCTGCGGCGCGCTGCTCAGCTTCGTCGAGCGCCGCCTGCTGGGCTGGTGGCAGGACCGTTACGGCCCGAACCGCGTAGGCCCGTTCGGCATGTTCCAGATCGCTGCCGACATGCTGAAGATGTTCTTCAAGGAAGACTGGAACCCGCCCTTCGTCGACCGCGTGATCTTCACCCTGGCGCCAGTGGTGGCCATGAGCGCCCTGCTGATCGCCTTCGTGGTCATCCCGATCACCCCGACCTGGGGCGTCGCCGACCTGAACATCGGCCTGCTGTTCTTCTTCGCCATGGCCGGCCTGTCGGTCTACGCCGTGCTCTTCGCCGGCTGGTCGTCGAACAACAAGTACGCCCTTCTGGGCAGCTTGCGCGCTTCGGCACAGACCGTGTCGTACG